>RDDY01000177.1 GCA_003852805.1 Chryseobacterium sp. | reverse complement strand
TACGACGGCAATAAATACTACGCTTTCTTCATCGAGCGATTCAAAGACATCCGCCTGGTGGGTGCGCCGCCGTCCAGCATCGGCAAGTTCGGTTCTGATACCGACAACTGGGTGTGGCCACGACATACGGGCGACTTTGCGCTGTTCCGCATCTATGCCGACAAGAACAACCGCCCGGCGGAATATTCCACGGAGAACATTCCTTACAAGCCTAAAAAGTTCTTGCCCATTTCCGTGAAAGACCTCAAAGAAGACGACTTCACCTTTGTCTTCGGTTTCCCCGGCCGCACACAGGAATACCTGCCGTCGATAGCGGTAGAGAAAATCATCAGCGACATAAACCCCGCAAGAATAGCCGTGCGTGATGTTGCCCTTAAAACCTTGGACGAAAGAATGCGCGCCGACGACGCTACGCGAATCAAGTACGCCTCAAAGTACGCTTCTGTCGCCAACTATTGGAAGAAATGGATCGGCGAAACCACAGGTTTGAAGAAGTCCGATGCCGTCGGGAAAAAGCAAGCATACGAGGCTATGCTGGCGCAGAAGAATCCCGCAATCCGCACAACGCTGAACGAGTTTGGCCGACTGTACAACGAGCAGGCTCCGCTGGCGCTGAACAACGCATACTATACAGAAGTTACGCGCAACGCCGAGACGCTGTCGTTGGCAAATATGTATCTTGGCTTCATCCAGAATGTAGAAGCCGGAAAAGCCGATGCTGCTTACCTCAACAATTTTAAAAACCGCCTGACGAATTTCTATAAGAATTACGATGCCGCGCTGGATGCCAAGGTAACGGCCAAACTGCTCGCGCTCTACGCCGAGAAAACACCGCAGCAATTTTTACCGACCGGATTTGCACAGTTTAAGGATGCAAACGCCAACCTGGCGCAGGTGGAAAACTGGTCCAAGAACTCTGTTGTGACCGGAAGGGCGGCCTTCAACGGTGCGACGGCTTACAGCGATATCAATAAAGTATTCAGCAATCCGTCGGCATTGGTCAATACGCTGAAGGCAGACCCCATCATACAGTTGGCGTCGCAAATGCGCAACACTTACCTGGCCACCACAGATGCCCGCTACAACGCATTGCAAAACGAGATAGACGCGCTGCAAAAGAAATACATGGCGCAACAGATGGAGACGGATAAGGATAAGAAATTCTTCCCCGATGCCAACTCTACGCTGCGGGTGACTTACGGCGTGGTGAAAGGGTCCGACCCAGCGGATGCTGTGCATTATCACTACCAAACAACGCTGGACGGTGTGATGGAAAAGTACATCCCCGGAGATTATGAGTTTGATGTACCGAAGAAACTCATCGACCTGTACAAAGCAAAAGATTACGGCGTTTACAAGAACAAGGACGGAAAGGTACCGGTCAACTTTACCGCGACCAACCATACCACGGGCGGCAACTCGGGCAGCCCGGCGCTGGACGCCAACGGCAACCTGATCGGCCTCAACTTCGACCGGCAGTGGGAAGGAACGATGTCCGACATCAACTTCGATCCGCGTTTCAGTCGAAATATTATGGTTGACACAAAATACATTTTGTTCATCATCGACAAATACGCCAACGCAAAGTGGCTGCTGAACGAGATGAAAATCGTGAAATAAAGAAAATGCCCGCAAGAAATTTGCGGGCATTTTTTATGGATATAATTTTATCACTAAATTTATAAAAAGAAGACGATGAGCACAGCAGAGATAAAGATTGACTTAATCAGCAAAATTATCGCCATAACCGATAAAGCCGTTTTGGAAGAACTGGTGAGGCTGCTCAGGTTTCAAGATGACTCCTCCGTTTATCTGACAGATGAAAAGGAAAAGCTTGCCGTAAAAGAAGCGCGGGAAGAAATTGCTGCGGGAAAAACGATTTCTGATTTTGATGTCCGTAAAGAATCCGACAAATGGCTAAACAGTTAATTTGGACTTCCAAAGCGCGAGCCGAACTGAGAGAAATATTAGAATATTGGGCCGCAAGGAATAAGTCGAAAACTTTCAGCCGAAGATTATATGGATTGATAAATGAACAATTAGCGCTCCTGTGTGAATTTCCGCACTTAGGGAGAGCGACCGATATACCGGGTGTATATATTAAAGTCGTACATAAATATTTGGTTTACTATGAGATCAAAAAACAGAATTTATATGTTCTGACGATACGGCACGGCAGCAGAGACTCCGAGACACCGGATATTGAATAAACAGTTTTGTTCATTATTTCAACAGTTTTTTAAATGACAAGATTCACGGTTCTTGTCATAACGCTGTTTTACCGTTGAGATAATAAGAGCATTAAGGCTGTTTTCTGTCTTTGCAGTATTGAAAGTGCAGAGCTTAACGAAACCCTTAATTCCCTTATTATCTCAACGGTAAAACAGCGTTATGACAAGAACCGTGAATCTTGTCATT
>RDDY01000118.1 GCA_003852805.1 Chryseobacterium sp. | reverse complement strand
ATGTTTCTGCTGCTTCTTCGTGGCTTTCTATGAAGTTTTCCGAAACTCCATTTATATTTTCTACTACTTCTTCTGCTCCTTCTCCTGTATTCATAGCTGCTATTGCGGCTAATGCACCGAAAACAAAAATCATAAATGCCGTTCGTTTTACAGCTTCTGATTTTGAAATAAGACCTGTAATCATTACGATTACCCCAACAATAGGGAAAATGATTGGTAAATGATTTACCACTAAATGCCAATGTGCTCCGTTCATATTATTATGTTTTTTAAAAATTAAATATTTACTCCAAAAAGGTAACCAACTAACGCAGAAAGTACCATTGCAATTGTTCCCCAAATGGTAATTCGCAAGATAGCTTTTTTAATGCTTGAACCACCTGTTTTTGCAGATGTCGCTCCTAAAATAACGAGAAAAATTATCGTGAAGCCATATAACCAATATTCCATTCCTTTCACTGGTGCAAAAAGAACAACTAAAAGCGGCAATACGCCACCAACTGTAAAAGATGCTCCTGATGCTAAAGCCGCTTGTATTGGATTTGCTTGACTTATTTCGTTGATGCCTAATTCATCTCTAATGTGTGTTGCCAAAGCGTCTTTTTCTGTCAATTCAATTGCCACTTGTCTTGCGGTTTCTTTTTTTAGTCCACGTTTCTCATAGATTTGAGCCAAAATATTAAGTTCTTCTTCTGGCATTTCTTTTAGTTCCTTAATCTCTCTTTCAATGTCTGCCTTTTCAGTGTCGGTTTGCGAACTTACCGAAACATACTCGCCTGCCGCCATAGATAAAGCACCCGCAACAAGTCCTGCGACTGTTGCCAATACAATAGGTTCTCTTGTCGAACTTGCAGCAGCAACCCCAATAGCAAGACTTGAAATTGAAATTATTCCGTCATTTGCTCCAAGAACAGCAGCTCTCAACCAGTTGCTTCGGTGTATGTAATGGCTGTCTAAATAGTTGTCGATTGTTATCATATTCTTTTTTTGTATTGTTACTGTCGGTCGTTTTAAAATTACGCCTAACGTTTTGGGTATTGCCGAAGGCGGGGATTTTTAGCATTAAAACTCAATCGAAGAAGAAATGTTGTACATTGCACAAACGTCCAATGGAAGCTGTTCACCCCGGCTTTTGGCAATACCTTGTTAGCTGCTCGTACAGTTAATCACATTGTTAAATTCCTTGAAACACAAATGGTTTTGTAACAACAAATTTATCGGATGTTTCACCGGCATAAACTTGTTGTTTGTCCAAAGAGAGTTTTTTCACCTTTCCTGTTGATTGGCTGAAGTCCAAATTTTTAAAATCTACCCATACCGCATTGGGACTGAGTGCATCTTCAAAATAGTAAACCATATTCTTTTGGTCGGCGACTATTCGCCATCTTGTTGTCGATAAATTAGGAAACCCTTCGGTCGAAATTCCATAAGGGACAGAACAATTTCTTATTACGCTGAATACACTTGCTACAGCAACCCGAGTATTGTCGGTTTGTGGAATTGCGTCGATATAATAAGATGCACGTACAAACCTATCGGCAGCCCTATTGGTGCCTGGAAGGAAAATTTTGCCGGGTATTTCTTTCCAATATTCATTTATGGCCAATTGTTCCTCAAAGATTGGGTCATTGGTCATTACCGTATAGGAAGGGTCGTGATGAATCACCAATTTTCCGTTGACGTATTCAAGGATTGCATTGTCTCCTGTTGGGTCGGACAATGAGAGGTGGATAGTCGTATATTTATCTGTTCCGGGTATAAAGTCCGTAACCACTACAAATTCTTCTTTTCTGAATTGTTCAACCGCTTCTTTCACAGTAGCGAAATTATCCAAAGCGTATTGCGCCCATAGCGATACTGCAAGCCCTTTCGTATTTCCATCTTTTTCAAATGGTGGGTACTTTGAATTGCTCAACCATAACATATTCGCATTCAATCCTTTCTCGTTCATCCCGTCAGAAACAGCAATATCCCACGAACTGACAACAATGCTTCCGTATTTGGAAGTCCACTTAACTGTGTTTGCTCCGGTTTGTCCCTCTCGTTTTATGCCACGCGGGAATTGCCATAAATTTGCAGGTATCTCCATTGAAAAGTCCATACTTCGAGCAGTAACAATAGTGCCGTTTGGGCCTTTATATACAACTCTGGTACAGGCTTCTGCCTTGGTTGAAATGGTCAGTATCACTATTGCAATGATAGCAGGTAACGCGTTTTTTAAAAAGAATTGTTTCATATCTTCCTTGTTTTAGTTATGGTTGTTTTTTTCTTGGTGTTGTCATTGTATGGCAGCTAACGTTTTGGCGCTTGGCGCAGTGGCGGATTTCGGAGCACAAAACTGTCAATACACCACAAAAGTTGATGCGAGGTAGAATGTTCAATTAACCACGACACCCGCCATTGAGCCAAACGCCTGTTATA
>RDDY01000110.1 GCA_003852805.1 Chryseobacterium sp. | reverse complement strand
CGAATCTCGCGTGAGCCTTGCTTATGGTTTTAAGTTGTGGATCGATCTGTTTTTAATTTATCGGATGTATGGCAAAAAAGACCTTCACAGAAAATAAAAACAGATCGATCCACAACTTAAAACCATAAGCAAGGCTCACGCGAGATTCGCTGACATCGCGCCAACGCTTTAGCGGAACTTCACGGCAAAGCTCGTGCATTTTTTTACGGCCGTGGAGCAAGATCAAACGATAAAAAATTTCGACGTCGAACAGCCACCGTGAAAGAAATTTGTCCTTGAAAACAGTCGACGCGGTTTCGCGCGCGAAAGCCTTGCAGCCGCACTGCGTATCGTAAATCCGCAGTCTTAACACACAATAGATCGCGGTGGCAATGATGCGACCGACATAATGCCGAAACCGCCGCCGCTCGATAATGCTGTCGATCTTTGCAATGCGAGATCCGAATGCACAAAGGATATCGCCGTCAATCAGCGCCATAATCTCGCGGCATTCCATAAGCGAAGTGGCGAGGTCTGCGTCCAAGTAGGCAATGCTGTCAAAGCCGATTTGGGAAGTGACAGCGAATTGTACACCTTGACGAATTGCCTCTGCCTTGCCTGCGTTTTGCGCGAGCGGCAAAATTTCTACCTTTTCCGGGAAAGTATTTTTGATGTGTTGAAGCAGCCGTAAAGTATCGTCCTTTGAGCCATCGTCACAAAAAAGCAGCGAACAATTTTCGCTGCTTGATAAAAATTCGATATAATCATCCAAGGGCAGTCTGCCCGATTCATTGTAGCAAGGGATGACAATGAGCTGATGCATTTATGAACGCTTAAAGCATCTTGCGCAGCGCGGCCATCTTCAACGCGGTAACGGCGGCCTCTATGCCCTTGTTACCGTGTATGCCGCCGCTTCGTGCTATGGATTGTTCGCGGTTGTCATCGGTCAAAACGCAAAAAATGGCAGGCGTATCGGTTAAGATGTTTACATCTTTTATACCCTGCGCCACGGCAGAACACACATAATCAAAATGCGCGGTTTCGCCACGGATGACGCAGCCTATGGCTATCACCGCGTCATAATTCTTTTTGGCCATTTGCATTGCACCGTAGCTCAGTTCATAAGCGCCCGGAACGTGATGCACCACGATGTTCTCCTTTTGAACTCCTTCTTTCAGCAAGGTGTCGACGGCGCCGTCTCGCATGCCGAAAGTGGCAAACTCGTTCCATTCGGAAACGACAATACCGATAATCATTTTATCGGTATTGGCAATATTCAACGGCCGGTAAGCCGATAGGTCTGTGGTTGCCATATTAAAAATACTTAACCATTTCTATATACGCATCAGATGCGCCTCCGTCATAATCCTCGTATTTTTCACCGATGGTGGTAAAGTGCTTTTTGGCTTCGTCGTTTTTCTTCAATGCCAAGGCCAAAAGACCGGCTTTGCGTGTAAAATAGTAAGTGGTGAAATCATCTGACGAGGCAGAGATGGCTTTGCCGAATAGAGAAAGCGCTTCTTCACCTTTGTTAAGATTGGCTTGGCAATCTGCCATCGCGCCGTATTTCAAAGCGACCAAAATTTTGTTCGGAGAATTGAATTTATCCAACAAGTCATAGGCTTTTTGGTAGTTTCCTTTTTTGAATTCGATCAAACCGGCGTTGTAAGCGGAAAGCTTTCCGGCCTTTGTCCCCGAATATTCTTCGTACGTGCCGATGAAGCCCGGATTGGTTGCAGATTTGCCACCCAGCGCCAAGTCTTCTTTTCCCTCTGCCAAGTTTTTCTGTGCGGCCAAATATTCCATGGTAGCATCCTCGTTCTTCGGCTCAATCACAAATTGTTGGTAGGCGAAAAAGCCGACGATTCCCAAAAGAACCACACCCAATGCAATGCCGATTTGCTTTGCATACCGCTCGATGAACTTTTCGGATTTTAGGGCTTCTCTGTCCAGTTCTTGGAAGAATTCCACTGTTTCTTTTCCCTCGTTGCGGTTATGTTTTTTAGCCATTTTTTCAGTTTAAAGATTTGCAAATTTAATTGTTTTCCGTTGATATGCAAAAGTTGCCGACGGCGGCGTTTAAAAGCTTGATCCGGAAACGGATAGCGGTGGGATCAATATTCGAGAAGTTCGCAAATCTCGGCGTTGAACTTTTCCAATTTCTTGCGCCCGCCCAGGTCTCTCAATCCAATGAGAAAACTGAACTGGCTGACGGTTGCCCCTTGTTTCTCGACCAGCAGTGCGGCGGCCTCTGTAGTGCCGCCCGTGGCCAAAAGGTCGTCGTGGATCAAGACGCGCTGTCCTGGTTTTATCTGGCCCTCTTTCATTTCTATCTCCGCACTGCCGTATTCCAAATCATATTTTTGGGCGACGAACGGCGGCGGCAGTTTTCCTTTTTTCCGAATCAAAACAAACGGAACACCCAATTTTACCGCCACGGCGATGCCGAAGAGAAAACCAC
>RDDY01000343.1 GCA_003852805.1 Chryseobacterium sp. | reverse complement strand
TTCCCCCGGTCGTCCATTCCCAAGGCGTGTGCACTGCGGAAAGTCATGCCCGCCAAGACCTCGGCGGTGGTCAATTTTTGGAATGTTGCCAATACCGAAGCTTGGGTAATCAGGTTGCCCATGGGCGCCGAGCCCGGATTCCAGTCGGAGGCGATGGCCAGGATGGCGCCGGCATCCAGAAGCTTTCTGGCGGGCGTAAACGGCTCTCCCAATCCCAAGCTGGCACCCGGCAGCGCGGTGGCCACCGTTTCTGACTCGGCGATGAAGCGGATGTCGGCATCGTCGGTGGCTTCCAAATGGTCGGCGGAGTGCGCTCCTACTTCTACGGCAATGCGCGAACTGCCCGAGGTGAACTGATCTGCGTGCACCGTCAGCATAAAACCCATTTCTTTGGCTTTGAGCAAGAACTCGCGACTCTCCTCGGGCCGAAATGCAGATTTCTCAATAAAAATATCGACGCGATCTGCCAACTTTTCGGCTTTCACTCTCGGCAGAATTTCTTCCAAAATATAATTCAGATATTCCCGATCCGATCCGTTGAAATCTCGCGGTCTCAGATGGGCCGCCAAACAAGTAGGCACCAAGGTGGCTTTGGTGTGTTGTTGGGCTCGCGCAATGGTGCGGAGCATCTTCAACTCGCTTTCCAAGTCCAAGCCGTAACCGCTTTTCACCTCGATGGTGGTGATCCCAAGTGAAATCAGGAAATCGATCCGTTCCAAAAGTGTCTTCAACAACTCTTCTTCGCTGGCCGCACGAGTATGCTGCACCGAGCTCCAGATGCCGCCACCCGCTTCGGCTATCTCCAAGTAAGTCTTTCCTGCATTGCGCATGGCGAAATCATTTGCCCGATTGCCGCCGAAACAGATGTGTGTATGGCTGTCGACAAACGCGGGCAGGGCGATTTGCACACCGTTAATCTTCTGTAATGCCGCATCGGGGAAGCGCTCTCTCAGTTGTCCGTAGTTTCCGGTTCCGACAATGGCGGATCCATCGGTTACTATACCACCGTCGTTGATTACTTCTATTTGGTCATCTGTCAAAGCACCTCGTAACGGCAGCCCGGCCAGGGTTATCAGTTGTTTGAAGGGTCCTGTTATCGTCATTTATTTAATCTGAATTTTGCAATAGCTCTTGGCTAAGGTACGAATTCAGCAGGTTTTTATCTGTGTGGAATATATTCTATCTTTGGGTAAAATCTACTCAATGCCCGATTTTCTTCGACCCGACAAAGACAACTATTCTGACGAAGAACTGCAGCAGGAGAATCACATTCGCCCACAATCTTTCGGTGACTTTGCCGGTCAAAGGCAGACACTCGAGAATTTGGAAATATTCGTTGCCGCTGCCAAGGCGCGCGGCACCTCTTTAGATCACGTATTACTGCACGGTCCGCCCGGTCTCGGTAAGACCACCCTGTCTCATATCATTGCGAACGAGCTGGGCGTCAACTGCAAAGTCACGTCCGGACCTGTTTTGGATAAGCCTGCCAACCTGGCCGGATTGCTGACCAATTTGGAAGAGAATGACGTTCTCTTCATCGATGAAATCCATCGGCTTTCTCCCATTGTCGAAGAGTACCTGTATTCGGCCATGGAAGATTATAAAATAGACATCATGCTGGAAACGGGCCCGAACGCTCGCTCTGTGCAGATCGGCCTCAATCCGTTTACATTAATCGGTGCCACCACGCGCTCGGGAATGCTTACCAAACCGATGCTGGCGCGTTTCGGTATCCAAAGCCGCTTGGAATATTACTCCGTAGAATTGCTAAGTAGCATCATACAGCGCAGTGCGCGTGTCCTCAACATTCCTATTTATGAGGATGCAGCCATAGAAATCGCGTGCCGCAGCCGGGGCACACCGCGTATTGCCAACGCCTTGCTACGCAGGGTTCGGGACTTTGCCGAGATAAAAGGCAACGGCGAAATAGAATTAGGCATTACCCGCTTTGCGCTAAATGCTCTGAAGGTGGATGAGTTCGGTTTGGATGAAATGGATAACAAAATCCTGCGGACAATGATTGAAAACTTCCGCGGCCGCGCCGTTGGAATCTCGGCATTGGCAACCTCCATCGGTGAAAATCCCGAAACCTTGGAAGAGGTTTACGAACCTTTTTTGATCCAAGAAGGCTTCATCATTCGTACACCGCGCGGCAGGGAAGTAACCGATAAAGCCTACAAGCATTTGGGTATCTCGGCACCTAAAAACCCGGGCGAGCTGTTCTGAGTTGCCCTTAACTATAAACCATTCACATTCTTTATTATATGAAACTGTACCCTATAGAAACAGGTAATTTTAAATTGGACGGCGGCGCCATGTTCGGTGTCTCCCCAAA
This sequence comes from Chryseobacterium sp., assembly GCA_003852805.1. GTDB lineage: Bacteria > Bacteroidota > Bacteroidia > Flavobacteriales > Weeksellaceae > Elizabethkingia. The sequence continues at coordinate 108 of RDDY01000343.1, read as the reverse complement.
GATCGTAATGGCTGAAAAATTTGTCGTCCTGTTTGTTGCCGATGCCGTTATCGATCAAGATCAATTTCTTTCCGTCTTCAATCAACAGACAACGCATGCCCAGATCGA
>RDDY01000082.1 GCA_003852805.1 Chryseobacterium sp. | reverse complement strand
ACCTTTTTCTCTGCAAATCGATGCGTTTGCATAAGGTGCCGCAATACTTCACCGGGTGAGTCCGCATAACCCACGACAGGTGCATCAAAAGAGTAGCGAAACGGATTTGCACTCGGGTACAATTCCAACGCGATTTCTACCTCTATGTCTTCGCCGGTTATCGGTATTTGTGTTAAATTATACTTAGCCGGGACTTCGGTCCTGTTATATTCTCGCAACAATTCATGAAACTCTTGCGGAACACACCGAAATACAAGTACGGTAAAATCAATCTGCAACCGCTGCAGTTCGTCTAAAATTTCGAAAAAGGGCGCAATACGATATTGCACAAACTCGTTGAACCGAAGTCGGACCTGCAGTTGCTTTCTTTTTTCTAATAATTCATTTCGGCGGTCGGGGTGCATACCATTAAAAACTTAATTATTCGATCTTTCAGGCAAAGCAGATTGTGAACGCTCAAAGAAACAAACACGATAGCGGTTGCCGGAAAATCCGGTTAGGGGAGTCCAAATATCCTGCATTGGTTTGATTTATTGCGCACCGTTGAGTCTGGCAAGATGCATGATTGCTTTGCGAATTGTCTTCAAGCTATCCGGGTCGGCACCGTAAACCATAACGAATGGGAAAGGGCCTTTTGCGTTACCTGATACGAGCGTTGGCTTATATGGTTCCACAAATCGAATTGTAGCAACATATCTGCCTTTATCTGAAAATGCTTCGTCATCATCAAATTTAATCTGCGCGGGATCAAAATAAAATGTGCCGCCGTCCAAGCTGACATAAACGTCACGCCCATCTGATGAAACACCGATATCAGTATAAAACTTACCGTTACTTTTACAACAAGTTAAACCTGTTGCCTCTGTGTTGAACCAATCCACTATCTGCCCTTTTGTAAAACTTTCCAAAGCTTTTGATTGCTGTGCATTCGTAAAGATTGACAATCCCAGAACCAAGAGGAGAATTAATTTCTTCATAAGAAACTGTTTCAAAAATTATTAATTGCATTTCAAAAATAACCCCGCTACTTTTTACTCAGAAGTTAGCATTAAATGGTTCCGGTCAAACTAACTCACGTTTGTGCAAAACATGGCACCGGAGACCGGTGGTTGCAACTTCCGACAGAAAAGACGGTTCCGAGAATGGATCGATGGCCGGCCGGTTGACGATGATCTACAGTCCAAAACTGATTCCGAGGCCAACGTAAGGTACGGTCTTCTTGTTGTTGATGATTGTAGCAGTGTAGTCCATAGTAGCATTTTTCCCGTCAGAATTTAGGAGTTTCTCAATGGGACCGTCAATTTCATCCTTAAGGAAAAAATGATCCATTCCAAATTTTACGGTTACCATTGTCTCTGCACTCATTAAAAAACTTAAACCCACACTGCCGCTAAGACCGAAAGTAAAATCTTCAATCATTGTTGGAAAATGAGTCCTGATAATATCATTATTTATTGTATTGTAATAAAGTAAACCCAATGCCTCTAGGCTTATTCCGAGCGTAGGCCATGCAGACGTCTTGTCTTTATTTTTTATAATCGGTATAGTTCCCGCCGCACCAATTCCGCCTGTTATCGATAGCGTGGTTCCAACATCGTAGGCACTGCTTTCATTCGGTAGGTCGCTTGGCAATATTTCCCTAGGCTTTTTGTTTTTGTAGATGAAGCTATACGCAGGATACTGTATCGAGCTTATGCCCACCGCTGCTACAGCGGATATTGCGGGGATTCCGTAGTGTAATTTAATGGCCCCGCCGAAATTGACGCCCACTGTCTGTTCTTCAATCGCCGGCAATCTGGATGACAATGACATTTTTAAATCTATCTCCATCCGTGCTGCATTGTCAAAAATAGCGGTGATCATTTCTGCTTCCATCTGTTGATCTTTCTCCAATGAATTCAAAATACGATCTGCTGTGAGGTTGGACGGGCAAAGAGTTAGAAGTTTTCGTGCGTCCTCCATCAAAGTAGCTCGGGATCCGGGTGCCATCTGTCCTACCTTATAAGAGTTATAATCAGCTTCCAATTTCATTGTCAGTCTAACCATAAATGACTTAGAACAGGTTGGTTTAGCATCATCTTCCCTTTCGATTCTGCGCCTCTCCTCTTCCGCCGCAGCGCGTTTTTCCTCTGCCCGGCGGTGCGCTTCCACTTCGTCTCGTTGCATTTTCTCCGCTGCGCTTAATTTTTCATCTGCAAGGTTCTGTTGACGTATCTTCTCATTTTCAGTCCTTTTTTGCTTCTCTTTTTCCAATTTTGCTTTAGCTTCCAACTCTTTGGCTTTTCGGTCTGCCTCTGCTTTTTTCAGGCGTTGCTCATCTTCTATTTTTTGCTTTTCCTGCCGCTCTTGTTCAGAGAGATTAGTTACTTTTATTATTCGATAACCTACACCTTTAATGATATTGTATGCTTTAAAGCCATCTTGGTAGACACCTTTTTTCTCCC
>RDDY01000271.1 GCA_003852805.1 Chryseobacterium sp. | reverse complement strand
TCCGTGCGCATTTTGATTTCTTCCGATTCAAAAATTTCGAAAGAGAACACTCTTTGGCGTTTCTGCCGTTGGCCCATGTGTTTGAACGGTCGTGGACGCACTTGGTATTGCACGGCGGCGCAAAAGTCAGTGTCTGCCCCGATCCCAAGCAGATTGCAGATGTTATAAAAGCCGTCAAACCGACCATGATGTGCGCCGTGCCCCGTTTCTACCAAAAAATTTACAATGCCATCCGGCAGACGATAGATCAGTCTTCACCCACGAGGAAGAAAATCTTTGAATGGGCTCTGGCCATGGGCAAGGCACGAGCAGATTACCTCCGCGCAGGCCGTGCTATCCCGCTCGGACTGAAAATAAAATCGACGGTGGCGGAAGCATTGGTTTTCAAAAAAATAAAACAACAGGTAGGCGGCAAACTTTGGTTTATGCCTTGCGGCGGAGCATCCATTACAGCAACGCTTACCGAGTTCTTTGATGCGCTGGGACTTCATTTGACCGTGGGTTACGGATTGACCGAAACCACCGCCACGGTTACCTGCTTTCCGTTTACGCAATATGATTATAGAAGTGTGGGCAAGCCTTTGACAGGAACTGAGATTCGCATCGGCGAAAATGACGAAATATGGGTCCGCGGCCCCGGCGTAATGAAGGGTTACTACAATAAACCCGAAGCCAACTCGGCTGCCTTTACCGCAGACGGTTGGTTGCGCACGGGCGACGCCGGAAGAATGGACGAACAAGGAAATGTTTATCTGACCGAACGTATCAAGGATTTGTTGAAAACCTCCAACGGCAAATACATCATTCCGCAGCCGATAGAAAATCTGTTGACCGACGATCCGTACATCCTGCAGGCGATGGTGGTAGCGGAAGGCCGACCTTTTGTCACCGCTTTCATTGTGCCCGATTTTGAATTGTTGAAAAAACATCTGCCGCAATGGAACATGCTTTTCACTTCTTGGAAAGAAATTGTTGATCGTCCCGAAATAAAAGAATTTTACAAGCGCCGCATCGACGAGTTGCAACAGTCTATGGCGGGCTTTGAAAAAGTGAAAAAGTTCGTGCTTATGTCTGCCGATTTCCAAATGGAGACCGGTGAGATTACGCCGACCTTAAAAGTTAAACGGAGCGTGATTTTGGAGCGTTATTCGGCCCTCATCGATAAACTGTACGGAACTTAAATATATTTTTCGTATATTATGCGAAAAGCATATTTATGAAAAATCTACAAAGAGTATTTGATGTTATCAGTCCGGGCGCACGCAATCATGCCGCCGTTGCAGTATTTATCTACATGGCATTGGCCGTCGGGATTTACCTCGCAGGCAGGTCTGCCGTCCAATTAATCTTCTCATTCTTGTCAATCTAACATTTATGCCGAACCAAGTTTTCCTCGGTCCAACAGATTTTACTTTATCCAAACAAAGCGTCGCAGACGTCTGCCCTTCCAATATCGCTCTGATTAAATATTGGGGGAAATACGCAGGACAGATTCCGGCAAATCCCAGCATCAGCTATACGCTGAGCAATTGCCATACGAAAACGGAAATCAACTTTGATCCCGCTGCGAGCTTTGCCGTAAAAGTAAATTTGGACGGAAGGGAAGAAGTGAAGTTCGGCGAGAAAATAGAGAAGTACTTTCGCTCCATCGAAGTCTACCTGCCGTGGATTTTGCAGGGCGCGTACGAGATCAATACGGTGAACACTTTTCCGCACAGTTCGGGCATTGCAAGTTCGGCCTCGGGTTTCGGCGCAATTGCGAAATGCCTGATGCAGTTGGATGCGTCATTCAATGGTTTGGCGGATGAAGAATTCATACGTAAAAAAGCCTCGTTCTTGGCGAGAATCGGTAGCGGCAGCGCGTGTCGCAGTTTGTATGAGGGTCTTGTGGTTTGGGGCGAAACAACGGAAGTGGAAGGCAGTTCCGATTTGTTTGCGGTTCAATATCCGACGGAGCAAGTGCATGACATTTTCCGTGATTTCAACGACTGGGTTTTGTTGATTCACGAAGGCCAAAAGGCAGTGTCTTCTACGGTAGGTCACGGGTTGATGGACAGCAACCCGTACGCCAAGCGTCGTTTTCTGGAAGCGCGCGAAAACTTTGTGCCGTTGAAAAAGATATTGAAAGAGGGCGATTTGACGGAGTTCATTCGGTTGGTGGAACATGAAGCGCTCACGCTGCATGCAATGATGATGATGAGCACACCTGCGTTTATTTTAATGCAGTCGGGCACTTTGGAAGTCATCAATAAAATCTGGCAGTTTAGGAAAGAAACAGGCTTGCCGTTGTTCTTTACGCTGGACGCCGGTGCCAATGTTCACCTGCTGTTCCCCGAAAACGAGAACAGCAATGCAATTAAGGATTTCATCGAAACCGAGCTGAAGCCTTTTGCTCAAAACGGCGGCATCGTGAAAGACCGAATGGTTTTTTAAGCAGCGGCACCCAGCGCTATACTGCCGATGATAATTGCCAAAACAACGGTAGATATTGCCACGTACAGATAATCCTTTTCCCGCGCGTAGCCGATGATGGCGAAGATCACGCGCATAACCGGCGTGAAAAGAAGGATGAGGATCCCCAGCTCCAAAACAGCGACGGGTTCTCCGGTAATCAATTCCGACCAAAAACTGACAAAGCGATTTTCGGTTTCGGCGGGCTGGCCGTAGGAAACGGGCAGCGAGAGTTCGCCTTTTACGGCAAGCAGCGTTGCACCAATCACGGCAACCAAAACAGACAGCAGTACGCCCGCGCGCAGCAGGTTGCCCACCATTTGGTTTAGGTCGCGGTCTTTAAAAGTCTTTTTCATCAGGCGAAATTTCCGTTGAAACCGTTATACATCATGTAAAGCGACAGCACGGCCACCACCACTGCAAAGATGTTTTTCAAGCTTTTCGTTCGGGCTTTCATCAGGGTTTTAGAGCCGATGAATGAACCGATGATTACGCCTACCAATACCGGTGCGGCAATGGTGCTGATGATTTCGCCTCTTTGAAAATAAATGACCGCACCGGCGGCGGCCGTTACCCCAATCATGAAATTGCTGGTGGTGGTGGAAACCTTGAACGGAAGTTTCATCAGATTGTCCATCGCCAGCACTTTCAACGCTCCCGAACCGATGCCCAGCAGCCCCGACATTACGCCGGCGAAACTCATCATCCCAAAGCCGCCCAAGATATTTCGTGCCGCGTAATCTCTTTTCACGCCGTTGTCGGGGAAACTGCCGTGCAGTTTCATCTTCTCGGTCAACGAACCCGGAATAAGCGGTTCGGCATGGTCGGGCTTGTTACGTACATTGAGTGCCGCCGTTACCAAGAGAAGCAGACCGAAGATGATGGCGATACTGTTGGCGGGCAGCATTCCGGCTACCAAGGCGCCTACAATGGCGCCCACGGTGGTGGCAATTTCCAAAAACATCCCGACGCGCATATTGGTATAACCTTCTTTTACAAAGGCAGCCGCTGCGCCCGACGAGGTGCCGATAACCGAGATGAGCGATGCACCGATGGCGTAATGCATCGGGACGCCGAAACCCAAAGTAAGCACGGGAATGATTACCACGCCGCCGCCCAAACCGGTCATGGAGCCCAACAGTCCCGCGGCAATTGCTGCGAGCAGCAGGATGAGAAATGCTGTCATAGGAACAAAAGTATTCAAATTCCGATAAACGGACGACAGCCGGTTTGGCTTGGCTATAGTATCTTTGTGCCGTCAAACAATTTTAAAAGAACGATACTATGAAAATCGGGATTCTTGGTGGGGGCCAGCTGGGCAGAATGTTCATTCAAAATGCGCTTAAATACGACGATGAGATTTACATTTTGGATCCGTCAGCCGATTGCCCAAGCGCGGGAATTTCAATTTTCACAAAAGGTGATTTTAACAATTATGACGATGTCTTGGCGTTCGGCGCGGGCAAGGATGTGGTCAGCATAGAAATAGAGCATGTAAACGCCGAAGCTTTGGCTGAGCTGGAACGTCGCGGTGTCAAGGTGATTCCGTCTGCGCAATCGATAGCTACCATTCAGCAGAAAATCTTGCAGAAGGAGTTCTACAAGAAACATGAGATTCCGTCGCCGGCTTTCCAAACGGTGCAAGGCAAAGAAGATTTTCCGTCCGAAAGAAATTTCCCGTTTGTGCAGAAGTTGAACACAGGTGGTTACGACGGCAAGGGTGTACAGGTGATTAAAAACGAAGTCGATATGATCGAGTTTTGGGATGCACCGTCCGTTTTGGAAGATCTGGTCGATATCGACAAAGAGCTGTCGGTCATCGTCGCCATAAACGAATCCGGCGAAACGGAAACCTTCCCCATTACCGAAATGGTGGCTGATCCTGAACTTAATCTGTTGGATTTCAACATCTGTCCGTCTGACATCGACCAAGACACACGCGACCAAATTTCCGCTATCGTCAATAAATTCAGTAAAGCCATCAACAGTCCGGGTTTGTTTGCCATTGAATTGTTCTTGGACACGCAGGGAAAGGTTTGGGTAAACGAGACCGCTCCGCGACTGCACAATTCGGGTCACCAAAGCCAGGAAGGCAACGCCAATTCTCAGTTCGAGCAGATGTATCGCGTTCTGAAAAACTTGCCCTTGGCCGATACCGAAATACACGCCTACAGCGGCATGTTGAATCTGGTGGGAGAAGCCGGCCATTCAGGGCCGGTGGAATACCAAGGGCTGACGCAAGTGATGCAGGAGCCCGAAACCTACATTCATCTTTACGGAAAAACGGAAACCAGACCCGGTCGAAAAATGGGCCACATCAATATCTTGGCGAACAGCCGAGAAGAACTGTTGGAGCGCCTGCAAGCCGTGAAAAAAATGGTAAAAGTGGTGAGCCGCTAAAGCCAGCCGTCCTGGATGCCTTTTCGGATCAGGTCCAGGCTGTCCATACCGTCTGCTTTTAATTTGCGAAAGATATTCTTGCGGTGCGTGTTTACCGTATGTTCGCTCAGGTTTAATCGTTCGGCTATTTCGCGCGTTTTGCAATTTTCCATCAGCAGTAAAAATACCTCGGTCTCGCGCGCTGTCAGCGGATTGAACGTAGGTTTCGGCAGAGTGCCCGAATCTACGTTAAGGAAGCTTGCTCCGCCGTCCAGCGAAATGAAAGACAGTTTCATGACGGTATCGGTTTTTAGGTGACTGATGTCGCTGCACATGCAGAAAATCCGCAGAACCCCGTTGTTGTCGTCCGGCTGGATCACCACGGCTTGGTGCAGTATGCGCGCATAGGAACCGTCGGCTTTGCGCAGACGGTAGTCGTGCCGCGTTTTGTAAGCGGTTTTCTTATCCGGAGGCAAATCGGAGAAGAAATCAGACGCGCGCTTTTGGAAGCGTAAAAATGTGGGCATGTCATCCGGATGGATGTTCTCCAAAATGTACCGAATGGTAAAGAGGTCGGGTCTCAGGCCCAACGCCGTTTCCACAGATTCACTGACGGATTCTATTTCTACAGTCGCCAGATTGAAGATAAAACAATAACTCTCTCCCACACCAAACATGTGGAAATAGTGGCGGTAAGCGTCCTGTACTGCGCCGTCATCTTGTTTCGCTGTGTCGGAACGGACAATGCTGCACCAAACCTTGCTTATATCTTCTAATACCTTGCGTTCCATTACATTAAAGGTACGATTTATTCATATAATCCTTATTATATTTTAAAATTTTCAACTTTCCGCCTTCCCGTTTTCTTAGGTTTCCCGCGACCTTGCCGAGCGCTTCGGCATACTCTTCGCTGCTTTACCGATACTTTAATCAAAGAAACGCTGTGTATGGCATTTATCGATTACTATAAAATCTTGGGTGTAAATAAAGACGCTGCCCAAGATCAAATAAAGAAAGCGTACCGCAAACAGGCACGCAAGCTGCACCCGGATCTGAACCCAAACGACAAAGAAGCCGAGCGAAAGTTCAAAGAACTGAACGAGGCGAATGAAGTGCTGAGCGACCCCGAGAAACGCGCCAAATACGATAAGTACGGCGAGAATTGGAGGCACGGCGAAGAATACGAGCGCGCGCGCCAACAGCAGCAACAGTACCAACAAGCAGGGCAGGGTTTCGGCGGTTTTGAAGGTGCAGAGTTTGGCGAAGGTGAAGATTTTTCTGATTTCTTCCGCTCGATGTTTGGCGGCGCAGGTGGCTTCGGCAGTACGCGCGGAAGTGCTTCGGGCAAATTCCGTGGCCAAGACGTTCACGCAGAGCTGAACCTGAATCTGAGAGACGTGGCCGAAACCCATAAACGGACACTGGAAATCGGCGGTAAAAAAGTGCGGATTACCATTCCGGCAGGCGCCTATGACGGGCAACAAATAAAGTTGCGCGGCTACGGCCAACCGGGCATCAACGGCGGGCCCGGCGGCGATTTGTACATCACCTTCGTCATTGCAGACGATCCTGTATTTCAACGTGCCGGTGATGACCTGAAAATGGAAAAAGAAATCGATCTGTTTACTGCGGTCTTGGGCGGTAATATTGAAGTTGATACACTGACGGGAAAGGTCAACCTGAAAGTAAAACCCGAAACTCAGAACGGCACTACGGTTCGTTTAAAAGGCAAAGGCTTTCCTGTGTATAAAAGTGATGCTCATGGCGATCTGTTCATCACCTATACCGTAAAATTGCCGACCAACCTGACCGACGAGCAAAGAGAACTGTTCCGCCAAATCCAAAAACTACAGTAAGATGCAAGAAAGAATCACAAGGGACGAAATCATCCGTATTTATAATGTCGAACTGAGCTTTTTAGACTCGCTGGAAGAGTCGGGTTTGTTACATCCCGAAATGGAGAACAATATAAAATATATCGTTTACGAGGAACTCCCGGCGCTGGAGCGTTTCGTCAATTGGCATTATGATCTGGAAGTAAATCTGCCGGGGATAGAAGTCATCCAAAACCTGTTGCAACAGATGGATGCGCTGCGAACGGAGAACCGCAGATTGCTCAAAGAAGCCTTGTTCAGAGGCCGTAGATTTGATGAGGAATATTAAACGGTCCAGCGGTCATTGACGATGGCTACCAAATAATATCGGCCGTTATCTTTGCGAAAAACCATCCGCAGAGAGTTCCAGTCCATCCCGCCGTATTCCTCGGTTCCGGAAAGGTAATTCTCGGTAAACGCATCATCGGGGTAAACCTTCTTTAAGTTGTTGATGGAGTTGCCTTTGCCTTTGAACTCGTTGAAATAATATTCGCCTTTGCCATAATCTTTGGCAGCGGCCCATTGCTTAAGATAGTCCCGCAAAGAAAGAATCAGAGGCTCTCCGGAGCCGTCGCGGTTGCCCCAAGTGAACTTTACGTCGGCGTCGATGTATTTCTCGAATTCCTTACGGCTGAAATGTTTGTCGACTGTCGGATCTACAAAGGCATACATGGAAAAACGGATGCCGTCTGCGGGATGGATGTACCGAGACAATTCGGCGTAGTTGCCGTCTTTGAGAATTGTCAGAATTTTGCTGTTCAAATCTTTCAACTGCTGTTCTTCGGATATGTCGTTACTTGCTGTGTTTTTGATTGTGTCGGCAGTTGCAGAAGATTGATTGATGGTAATTTCTTTTTTGTTCTCCGCACAGGAAAACACCGCCAACAGCGCGGCGGTCAAGAATATTTTATGCATAGTCATTTTTCGTTTACTTTGGAAAAACTATGCCGGAAAGCTTATATTTACGTTATGCTTGATGTGTTGATAATCGGTGCGGGGCCCATTGGTATTGCCTGCGGAATTGAAGCGAAGAGAAATAATCTGCGATATGAAATAATAGAAAAAGGAACCATTGTCAACAGTCTTTACCATTATCCGTTGTACATGAGGTTTTTTTCGACCTCGGACAGATTGGAAATCGCCGATATTCCGTTCATAACAACTTCGCCGAAACCCGGGCGACAAGATGCGCTGGAGTATTACCAAGGAATTGCACGGACGGAAGGGCTTGACATCAGACTTTATGAAAAAGTTCTGCATGTGGAGCGGCAATCGGACGGCTTCAAAATCGAGACGGCAAAGTCGGTTTACCACAGCAAAAACGTAATTATTGCGACGGGCTTTTACGACATCCCGAATTTGATGAATATTCCCGGTGAGCAGTTGCCGAAGGTAAGACACTATTACACCGAGCCGTATCCGTACGCTCGTCAAAAAGTGGTAGTGGTAGGTTCCAGCAATTCGGCGGTAGATGCGGCATTGGAAATTTACAGGAAAGGTGGTGAGGTTACCATGATCATCCGCGGCAATAAAATTTCGGACAGCGTCAAATACTGGGTAAAACCCGATGTTGAAAACCGAATAAAAGAAGGAAGCATAAACGCTTATTTCAATTCTGAGTTGCTCGAAATAAAAGAACAGACGGTGGTCTTCCGCGACGGCGATAACGGGGAGCACGAAATAGAAAACGACTTTGTTCTGGCCATGACGGGCTATCTTCCGGATTTTGATTTCTTGGAGGATTCGGGCATCCGGTTGCAAGGCGATTGTCTCAATCCGGTTTACAATCCCGAAACCATGGAAACAAATGTGCCCGATCTGTATTTGGCCGGCGTTGTCTGCGGCGGAAAAGACACGCACCTGTGGTTCATAGAAAACTCGCGCATCCATGCCAAGATGATTGTAGCGAATATTCTTGCAAAAAGCAACGGCTAAAAACAACTCTGCCAAAGTTTTAAACTTTGGCAGAGTTATATTTTTGATTAACAAGGGTTTATGGCTTGTAAGAATCCTTCAATGTCACTGTTCTGTTGAATACCGCACGCTCGTCGGTTGAATCTTGATCTTTGGTAAAATACCCGATCCGCTGAAACTGCAATGGTTCGCCCACGGCCACATCTTCTATCGCCGGTTCTGCATAAGCGGTTATGGTTTTCAGAGATTCGGGGTTTACATATTGCAGGAAGTCTGTTTCTTTCTCCGCATCGGGCTGCTCTACCGTAAACAGTCGGTCGTAGATGCGCACTTCGGTAGGTACGGCATGTCTGGCAGAAACCCAATGCAGTGTACCCTTCACCTTGCGCAGGCTTTCCTCGGTGCCGCTGCCCGATCTGCTCTTCTCGTCATAAGTGGCGAAAATTGTGGTGATGTTGCCGTCGGCATCCTTTTCCACGCGCTCGGCTTTTATGATGTAGGCTGATTTCAGGCGCACCTCGCCGCCCAATTTCAAGCGGAAGAATTTCTTTGGCGCTTCTTCCATAAAATCCTCGCGCTCGATGTAGAGTTCGCGCGAGAACGGAACTTTGCGCGTGCCCGCACTTTCGTCCTCGGGGTTGTTCTCCGTTTCCAGCCATTCTTCTTGACCCTCGGGATAATTCTCGATTATTAATTTAACAGGATCCATCACCACCATCAATCGCTTGGAAATTTTATTCAGATCTTCCCGGACGAAGAATTCCAACAACTGGATGTCGATGAGGTTTTCTCGCTTGGCCACGCCCACACGGTCAATAAAATCTCGGATGGCTTTGGCGGTGAAGCCTTTCCGGCGCATCCCCGAAATGGTGGGCATGCGCGGATCGTCCCAGCCGTCTACCACTTTTTCTTCGATAAGCTTTTGCAGTTTTCGCTTGGACGTAATCATGTAGCTGACATTCATCCTCGCAAATTCGCGCTGCTTCGGCGTCAAATCCTCATCGACCGAGACCTGATCCAAATACCAGTTGTAAAGCGGCCGATGGTTTTCGAATTCCAACGAACACAAAGAATGTGAAACCTGCTCCAGATAATCGCTTTCACCGTGGGCCCAGTCGTACATCGGATAGATTTTCCAAGTGTCGCCGGTGCGGTGGTGCGGACGGTTCAGGATGCGGTACATCACGGGGTCGCGCATGTTCATGTTCGGCGAAGTCATATCGATCTTGGCGCGCAAAGACATCGAACCGCTCGGGAACTCACCGTTTTTCATCCGTCTGAACAAATCCAAAGATTCTTCAACAGGCCGATTGCGGTACGGAGATTCCACGCCGGGCTCGGCCGGATTTTTCCGCTGTTCGGTGATCACCTCGGACGGCTGCTCATCCACGTAGGCTTTACCTTGTTTAATGAGTTCTACCGCCCAGTCGTACAACTGTTGAAAATAGTCGGATGCGTACAATTCTTTGTCCCATTTGAAACCGAGCCATTCCACATCTTTTTTTATCGAGTCTACAAATTCTTGTTCCTCTTTTTCGGGGTTGGTGTCGTCAAAGCGCAAATTGACCGGCGCGTTGTATTTTTCGCCGAGACCAAAATTGATACAGATGGCCTTGGTATGGCCTATATGCAGATAGCCGTTGGGTTCGGGCGGGAACCGAAAGCGCAGTTTGCTGCGGTCCAGACCGTTTTTCAAATCCTCTTCAATGATTTGCTCCAAGAAATTCAGCGGCTTCTTTTCTTCTTCCATAACTGTGATTAAAACGCAAATTTACAACTCCGCGCAAAATTAAGCCGGAAATTACGGATATTTGCCTAAATCAAAAACAAAAGCTAAAAATGAAGAAGATTTCTTTTTTATTGTTGTTCGCAGTGGGCGCCATAACCGCTCAAACAAGAGAAAAACCCAATGTGATTAAGTCCAATGTGTTGGCCTATACGCTGCGCAACGTCAATGCGGGCTATGAGCATATCTTTACACGCAGATTCTCTCTGGGGGCAAGTGTGGGTTTTATGATGAAAGGGGCCATACCGTTTGTCAACACATTTAACAATGACGAAAATCTGAAAACCGACAAAGCAACCGTCAGCGGTCAGACCTATACCGTTGAGCCACGGTTCTATTTGGGCAAGGGCTACGGTGAAGGTCTTTATCTGTCGCCTTATCTGCGGTTTTCATCGTTTATTGTCAATCGGGTGGTGTACTACTATCATGGCACTTCGGACAATGTCAGTTATACGGTGCCCATCACTTTTGGAGGAAAGGTTAACGGTACGAGCGGCGGATTGCTGTTCGGCGGTCAATGGTTCTTGGGCGAGAAAAAGAATTGGGTCTTGGACGCTTGGTTCATCGGTGCGCACTACGGCAGCGGCAACGGTGACATCATCGGGCGTTCTCCGGTGCCTTTATCGGTCAAAATGCAGCAGGACATCAAGCGCGAAATCGACAATACAGACATTCCGCTTATCAAGTTGGATGCTACGATGAACGAGCGCGGCGCCGATGCAAAAGTGGGCGGGCCGTGGGCCGGTCTGCGCACGGGGTTGTCGGTGGGTTATCGTTTTTGATAAGACAATAAATCGCCTTCCAACTTCAGGTTGCTCTGGAAATTGTTGGTGAATAAAGCTCCGGTGCCCAATCCCTGCGGCATCGGATTTTTTTTGGTAAAGGTAAACTGCGCTATTGCATTCAGCCCGATGTTGCTTTCCAAAGCCGACGTTATCCACCAACCGATGCCGTTTTCTTCCGCCAAGTCAATCCATTCATCACTGCCGCTAAAACCGCCGTGCAACGAAGGTTTCAGTATGATGTACTGCGGCTGTATGGTTTTCAGTAAACGTTCTTTTTCGTCCAAATTATTGATGCCGATGAGCTCTTCGTCCAGAGCGATCGGGGTGGGTGTCTCGGCGCAGAGTTCTGCCATTAGACCGGGCGTGCCGGCCTTTATCGGCTGCTCGATGCTGTGGATTTCCAGCGCGGCCAATTCTTCCAATACGGTTTTCGCCTCCTCAAAACCGAAACCACCGTTGGCGTCCACGCGCAATTGCAACCGGTCTGCGGGAAAGTCTCGCCGCAGTTCACGCAAGATTTCTCGCTCGGTATTCCAGTCCACACCTATTTTCAGCTTTATGCAGTAAAAACCTTGGTCCAGTTTATCTTGAATTTGGCTTCGCATAAAATCAGGCCGTCCCATCCAAATAAGGCCGTTGATTCGTATTGCACCGTCGCCATCGGTGAAAGGACTCGGAAAGTATAGATCGCCGCCGTTTTCCAGATTCTTCATCGCTTGCTCATAACCGATCCAAATGGATGGAAAACTGCGCAATTCCTCCTTCAACGCATCAGCACTTTCATTGATGTTGTTGCAAAGCCACTGCAGTTTTTGTTCATAGTCGGGTCGGTCGTCACTGCTCAGACCACGGAAGAGCGCACATTCGCCGATGCCTTTTTTGTCGCCGTTTTCTATCGTCAGAATAAAAGTTTCCTTCGAATGCAGCACGCCGCGCGAGGTGCCCGATGCTTGTTTGAAGTTGAGAATCTTTTTGCGGTAGGATGCTTTCATGATATAAAAATAAAAAAACCATCGGAGCCGTGGCCGGTCCGATGGTTAATAAACCTTAACTGAGAATTATTTTTCTTCTGCTTGAACGGCCTTAGCCATAAATTCTTCTGCCTTGGTTACCATGGCGGCGCTTCCGGCAAAGAACGGCACGCGCTGGTGCAGTTCGGTAGGTTCTATTTCCAAAATTCTTCTGTAGCCGTCAGAAGCTTTTCCGCCCGCCTGTTCGGTAAGGAAAGCCATCGGGTTGCACTCGTACAATAGACGCAGTTTCCCTTTCGGCGACTGTGAGGTGGATGGGTAAATATAGATGCCGCCCTTCAGCATATTGCGGTGAAAGTCTGCCACCAAAGAACCGATGTAACGTGACGTGTACGGACGGTCATCTTCTTCAAGTTGGCAATATTTGATGTAGTCTTTTACGCCTTGGGGGAACTTGATGTAGTTGCCTTCGTTGATGGAATAAATCTTTCCTTTTGTCGGGAATTTCAAATTAGGGTGAGACAGGTAATAAGTGCCGATGGACGGATCCAGCGTAAAGCCGTTTACGCCGTTGCCCGTGGTGTAGACAATCATGGTAGACGAGCCGTAGACAACATATCCTGCCGCCACCTGCGCGGTGCCTTTTTGCAAAAAGTCGCGCATTTCCACCGGCTTTCCGGGCTCGGTAACGCGGCGGTAGATGCTGAAGATGGTTCCCACGGTTACATTGACATCAATATTTGATGAGCCGTCCAACGGATCGATCAACACAACATATTTGCTCATGTGCGAATTGTTGTTGCAGTTGATCTCTATATAATCGTCGTTTTCCTCAGAAGCGATTCCGCAGACCACTTCGCGCTGGGAAAGAGCTTCGATAAATATCTCGTTGGCCAGAACGTCCAGTTTCTGTTGGTCTTCGCCTTGGATGTTGGTTTTGCCCGCATGCCCGGTGATGTCTGCAATTCCGGCTTTGTTTACTTCTCGGTTCACCACTTTTGACGCCAGACGGATGGAGCTCAACAGGCGAGAAAGTTCGCCCGTCGAATATTGGAAATCATCTTGTTTTTCAATGATGAATTCGCCCAGCGTTTGGAAAGATTGATCGCTCATTTTTACTTTTTATCAGATGCGCAAATTTCGGAAATTTAGCCCAATCCGCTGCTTTTTTTATCTTGAGGTATTTTAATAATTTTGACGATTGTGCTGAATTTATTCACTTGCACATAAACAACTGATTCTTAGTGAATGAAGGTATATAAATTTGGGGGTGCGTCCGTGCGAGATGCGGCCTCTGTGAAGAATGTGGTGCGCGTACTGCGCAATCACGGCTGTGATGCTTGTCTCATGGTCATCTCTGCCATGGGCAAGACAACCAACGCACTGGAAAATGTGGTCGACAGCTATTTTGCGGATAGAGATTTCGACGAGTTATTGCTGAGCATACATCGGTGGCATTTATCTTTGATGGAAGAGCTGTTCGCGGCGGACCATAAAATTTTCGGTGAAGTTGATGCTGTTTTTGCCGGTGCAAAAGCCTTTCTGGACAATAACGCGTCGCGGGATTACAACTTCGTGTATGACCAAATCATCAGCATCGGCGAATTGCTTTCGTCCAAAATAGTCAGCGCGTATCTGCAATTGTCCGGCATGAATAATACATGGCTGGACGCGCGAGATTTTATCAAAACAAATGCAGTGTACCGAGAAGGCGAGGTAGATTGGGACTTGACCGAAACACGAATAGCGGAATTGAACACCGACGCGTTTTACATAACCCAAGGTTTTGTTGCCTCTGATGCGAACGGCAACTCGGTGACCTTGGGCCGCGAGGGTTCAGATTATTCGGCGGCAATCTTTGCGTACTGCCTGAATGCAGAATATATGACCATTTGGAAAGATGTGCCCGGCGTGATGACGGGCGACCCGAACAAGTTTCCCGATGCGGTGCTCATCGACAGTTTGTCGTACGAAGAAGCCATCGAGATGGCGTATTACGGCGCCTCGGTCATTCACCCCAAAACGCTTCAGCCGCTCAAGCAAAAAGAAATTCCGTTCTTCGTGAAATCCTTCGTGCAGGACGATAAACCTGGTACCAAGATTTGCAAAGACAGTGCTCCGTTGCAAAGGGAAGTTTATATTTTAAAAGAAAAGCAGCATCTGCTGCGCGTCTCTACCCGAGATTTCTCTTTCATTGCGGAAGATCATTTGAGCTTTATCTTCGGCGAATTGTCCC
>RDDY01000321.1 GCA_003852805.1 Chryseobacterium sp. | reverse complement strand
TTTTAAAGATGACGGAACTTCGGAATGGATCGAATTTATCAGCCGGGACCATTGGTGTCAGAATCAGTTTCAGGTAACGAATCAAATTGCTCAGGAAGGAAATTTTAAAAACAGATATGATGTAACCATCCTGATCAACGGATTACCTTTGGTACAGATTGAGCTGAAGCGGCGTGGCCTGGAAATGAAGGAAGCATTTAACCAAGTCAACCGTTACCACCACCAATCGTTTAATGCCGGAAGCGGGTTGTTCAATTATGTTCAGCTGTTTATCATCAGTAACGGAGTTAATACAAAATACTATTCCAACAACGCGAAACAGACTTTTAAGCAAACCTTCTTTTGGTCAGACGACCGGAACAATAATATTACGCAGCTCGATCATTTTGCACAGGCATTCCTGGAGCCTTGCCATATTGCCAAAATGATTACCAAATACATCGTTCTGAACGAAACGAATAGGATACTGATGGTTTTAAGACCTTATCAGTATTACGCCGTAGAGAAAATTGTTGACCGGGTACGAAATACCGATAAGAACGGCTTTATCTGGCACACCACGGGTTCAGGAAAAACGCTGACTTCCTTCAAAGCCAGTCAGATTCTGAAAGAAATCCCTAAAGTAGAGAAAGTTGTTTTTGTAGTGGACAGAAAAGACCTGGATTATCAGACCCAAAAAGAATTCGATGCTTTTGAAAAAGGAAGTGTGGATGCCACGGAAAATACTGCTCATTTGGTCAAACAGCTTTCCGATAATACAAAACTCATTGTAACTACTTTACAGAAGTTAAATACTGCTATTACCAAAGAAAAACACGGTAATAAAATTGAACAACTAAAGGGTAAAAAGGTAGTTTTCATTTTTGATGAATGCCACAGAAGTCAGTTCGGGGATACGCATCAGAACATTAAAAAATATTTTAAAAACGCCCAAATGATTGGCTTTACAGGAACTCCGATTTCTGAAGTTAATTCAATTGGGAAAATAGACGGAGCTCCGGCAACAACTAATAGACTTTTTGAAGATTGTTTACACAAATATGTGATTACGGATGCCATTCGGGATGATAATGTTTTGAAGTTCTCTGTAGAATATGTGGGACGATACAAAGAAAAAGAAGGAAGCAATACTTACATTGATACTGATGTTGAAGCAATCGACACACAGGAACTTCTTGAAAGCCCGAAACGTCTTGAAAAAATTGCAGATTATCTCATCGCAGAATATGGGAGAAAAACACATAACGGTACTTTCAATGCAATGTTATGCGTAAGCAGTATAGATGTTTTGCAGAAGTATTATGACTTATTTCAGAAGAAAAAAGAAGAAGGTAAGCATCAGTTAAAAATTGCGACTATTTTCAGTTACGGAACAAATGAAGAATCTAGGGATGCAGACGGAATCTATGAGGAACCCGCGCCGGGTATGGTTGCAGAAGCGCAGGCGCAATACGGGGATTCTCATAGTAGAAATGTGTTAGAAAGATATATCGGCCATTACAATGAAATGTTTGGAACGAACTTTACTACTAAAGACAGTCAAAGTTTCTACAATTATTATAATGATATTGCTAAAAGAGTTCGCAATAAAGAAGTTGACTTAATCATTGTAGTGAATATGTTTCTGACAGGATTTGACAGTCCTCAATTAAACACTTTATTTGTCGATAAAAACCTGAAGTATCACGGATTAATTCAGGCGTTCTCCCGTACCAACAGATTGTTAGGTGAAAAAAAATCACAGGGAAATATTGTTTGTTTTAGAAATCTAAAATCTGCAACTGATGATGCTGTGACCTTGTTCTCCAATAAAGAGGCGATTCAGGAGATTATCATTCTGCCGATTGAAGATTATATTGAGCTTTTCGATGCAGCGCTGGATAAATTAAAAGTAGTTGCGCCTGAAATTGACAGTGTCGACAGTTATCAAACCGAACAGGAAAAATTTGAATTTATCACCGCTTTCCGTGAAGTGATGCGTGTTCTGAACGTTTTAAAATCATTTGCAGATTTTGATTTTGATAAGTTGGGAATGACAGAATTCGAATTTGACGGATACAAAAGCAAGTATTTGGATATCTGGACCGCCTTAAAAGGGAAAACCGGAACAGAAGGAAAGGCGAGTATTCTTGACGATGTTGATTTTGAGCTTGAGTTAATTCATCGTGATGAAATCAATGTAAGTTATATTTTATCACTTTTAGCAAACCTTGCTGATTCAGATCTAAAAGGCGATAAATTAGAAAAAAAGAAAAAAGAGATCAGGGATATCCTTTCCGGCGACGCCAAACTGAGAAGTAAAAAAGAGCTGATAGAGAAATTCATAGAGGAAAACCTCCCGCACGTTTACGAAGGTGATAACGTGAGCGAAGAATTTCAGAAATATTGGAATAAAGAAAAAAACTCAGCCTTTGAAAGAATTGCAACAGAAGAATCTTTGAATAAAGACAGGTTCAGAGATGCG
>RDDY01000363.1 GCA_003852805.1 Chryseobacterium sp. | reverse complement strand
ATAACTTCCATCATGCCGCCCATGGCTGCCTTATGCGCAAATTCGTTATCGGCTGCGCTCAGGTTGTTCGCAACTTGATTGTTCGCGTCACTGGCGTTCATGTTGTTGTCCGGAGTAGCCGCCGCGTTGTCGGTAGCCGTAGTTCCGGTGACGGTGGTGGTATTGTCGGTTTTCTTACAAGAAGTGACCAAGGCTGCTGCCACGAACGCTCCAACTAATAGTTTCTTCATAACTGTTGAGTTCTTTTGACCTTTATGGACGGTTCGTGTTATTATTGTTAGGCTGGGTGTTGTTGTTAGGCATATGGCCTGTGGTGCCGGTGTTGCCCTCATTCCCCGTATTTACACCGTTGCCGGTTCCCATGGTATCTACCGTTGCCGGTGGCATGGTTGTATTCATGCTGTCCATGTTGTTGTTATACATGCCCGTGTCGGTCCCCATGGTGGTGGTGTCTGTGGTTGTGGTGGTGTCCTTCTTACAAGAAACCATTCCCAATGTAGCAATAGCTGCGATAGCAATCATCTTTTTCATAATAATAATGTTTGGATTAAGTGTGTTGTTTAGTGATATTCATATTTTTTCACCAAATGATGAATGCAAAATGTGTGCAAAAGAATAAATCCAAAACCAATCAGACGATTTTGGATATGGCTTGATTGCGAGTATTTGCTGCTGTCAATAGGCTGTTGCATGCACTTTGACTGCGCGGCCGCTGGGGTCGTTTGTCTTTTTGAAAGCCTCGTCCCATTCCAACGCTACGGGCGATGAACAAGCCACCGACGGCACCGATGGCACGCACAACGCTGCGCAATCGCTCGGGAAAAACTCAGTGAAAATCTCCCGATATCTGTATTCTTCCTTACTCATCGGCGTGTGAATCGGGAATTTGAATTTGGCTTTCGCCATCATTTCATCCGTAACTGTTTCTTCTGCCTTTGTTTTCAAGCTGTCTATCCAACCGTAGCCGACACCGTCGCTGAACTGTTCTTTTTGCCGCCACACGATCGACTCGGGCAGCAAGTCTTCAAAGGCTTTGCGCAAAATCCATTTCTCCATTCTCTGCGGCATCACCATTTTATCGCGCGGATTCACGGTCATGGCTGTATCCATAAATTCTTTGTCCAAGAACGGAACTCTCCCCTCTACGCTCCACGCCATTAGTGATTTGTTCGCTCTGAGGCAATCGTATTGATGCAACTTGCTCAGTTTCCGAACGGTTTCTTCATGGAAAGCTTGCGCATCCGGGGCTTTGTGGAAATAAAGATAGCCGCCGAACAACTCGTCGCTGCCTTCGCCCGAGAGCACCATTTTTATTCCCATCGAACGGATTACGCGCGCCAAAAGGTACATGGGTGTAGATGCGCGGATGGTGGTCAC
The DNA here is from genome assembly GCA_003852805.1 of Chryseobacterium sp. GTDB lineage: Bacteria > Bacteroidota > Bacteroidia > Flavobacteriales > Weeksellaceae > Elizabethkingia. Next base: position 1,105 of record RDDY01000363.1, on the reverse strand, counting down.
GTCGTAGGTTTCTAAATGATAAATCACATCGCGGATGGCATCCAAACCTTCTTGCACAGTAAAGTTTACCTCGTGGTGTACAGAGCCGATATGTTCCGCTACCTTGCGCGCGGCCGCCAGGTCCGGAGATCCTTCCAAGCCCACGGCAAAACTGTGCACGCGCGGATACCACGCTTCCTGGCTGTCTCCGGATTCCACGCGCTGCTTGGCGAAGTTCGCCGTAAGCGCTGCGATAATTGAAGAATCCAGTCCGCCTGAAAGCAAAACGCCGTACGGAACATCGCACATCAATTGACGCTTAACCGCTGCTGAAAGCGCATTGCGGACGGCAACAATGTCGGTTGCGTTTTCTTTCACATTTTCGTATTCCATCCACGTGCGGCGGTACCATAGCTGCGGACTTTCACTGTCTGCGCTCAGCAGATAATGGCCGGGCGGGAATTCCTCAATCTTATTGCAATAAGATTCAAGCGCTTTCAACTCTGAGGCTATGAAGAAGTTTCCGTCTTTGTCATGGCCTTGATACAAGGGTACGATGCCCATGTGGTCTCTTGCGATAAGGTAAACTTCTGAACTGCGGTCGTACAGCGCAAAAGCGAAAATGCCGTTCAATTTATCCAAGAAATCAGCGCCGTATTTTTGATACAGCGGGATGATGACCTCGCAGTCGGACTCGGTTTTAAACGAATAATCGGGAAACTCGAGGCGCAGTTCTCGATGGTTGTAAATCTCTCCGTTGATGGCCAAAACAATGCTGCCGTCGCAGGAGATTAACGGCTGCCGCCCCGAGACGGGGTCTACAATGGCCAGCCGTTCATGGGAGAAGATTACTTTCTCATCGTTAAAAACGCCGCTCCAGTCGGGTCCGCGGTGACGGACTTTTCCTGACATATCCAACACTTGCGAGCGCAGTCTATCGGTATCGTGCGCGTTAAAAAGACATACAATTCCACACATAATTCAACTGTTTTTTAGTTTGTATTGATGGTTCAGATACAAAGCTACTCTTGCAGTTAAATATATCCAATAACAATGTTATTAATATTTATAAAGTTGTGTAAAATACCCTATCATAGTTAATAGTATTTATATTAACAATAATCCG
>RDDY01000205.1 GCA_003852805.1 Chryseobacterium sp. | reverse complement strand
CCCGGTACGCCTGAATTTGATCTGTTCGTAAAGGAGGTAAGAAACGAAATATGTACGAAGGCGGGCCAGAAGTGTACTGCGATCCGTAGAATCATCGTTCCGGAGAATCTGGTCGGCGATGTTCAATCGGCTTTGACCAAATCACTGGATCAAATGAAAATAGGTTCACCGCTGAACCGTGAAACCAGAATGGGATCCCTGGTCGGTCGCGATCAGTACCAACAGGTCTTGAAAAGGGTTGAAGAACTCAAAAAAGAAACCGAGCTCATCTACGACGGTAAGCATGAATTGATCGATGCCGATTATGAGAGCGGCGCGTTCATGTCGCCGAAGCTGTTCTACAACGATCGTCCGTTTGAGAAACTGAGTTCGCACGAAATCGAAGCCTTTGGTCCGGTTTCTACCATTATGCCGTACCGTGACGCCGAAGAGGCTGCTGAACTTTCGAGGAAAGGGAAAGGCAGTCTGGTGGGTTCCATTATTTCACATGACAACGACTTCATTGCAGATACCACCTGGAAAATGGCGCCTCATCACGGTCGAGTTTTCGTACTCAACCGCGACAATGCCGGCGAAAGCACCGGTCACGGCTCGCCGCTTCCTACGCTGATGCATGGCGGGCCGGGACGCGCTGGCGGTGGCGAGGAAATGGGTGGCCTGAACGGCCTGCATTTCTTTCTTCAGAAAACTGCGATTCAGGGTTCGCCGGATGTGTTGACCGCTATTACAAAGATCTACACCCAAGGTGCAGAGAAGAAATATTCCGACAAACATCCGTTCCAAAAGCATTTTGAGGAACTGGAGGTGGGCGACTCTGTGGAAACGGCTGGCAGAACGGTTACCGAGGCTGACATCGTCAACTTTGCTAATGTCTCGTGGGACCATTTCTACGCCCACACCGATGCGACAAGCCTTTCCGGAACCATCTTCGATAAGGTGGTTGCTCACGGTTACTTCATCCTGTCAGCCGCGGCCGGTATGTTTGTTTCCGGGAAAAAAGGTCCTGTCATTGCCAACTACGGCCTCGAAAACTGCAGTTTCTTTAAACCGGTTTACGCCGGCGACACCATTACCGTTTACTTGACCGCCAAGGAAAAGATCAACCGTGGCGTAAAGGGCCGAAATATTCCGTCCGGCGTTGTAAAATGGCTGGTGGAAGTGGTGAACCAGCGCGAAGAAACCGTCTGTGTGGCGACCATTCTGACATTGGTCGCGAAGAAATCGCCGTTTATGCAGGTGAATACAGATACGGTGAAAAAGGCGCTTTCCGGCCTGACCGACAAAACCGAGCCGCATTGGGGCAAGATGTCTGCGCAACAGATGGTCGAACATCTGGAACAAAGCGTGCTGGCAAGCATCGGCGAGCCGGAAGCGGGAAAATGCTTCACGCCGGAAGAGCAATTGGAGAAATTCCAGGATTCTCTCTACAGCCACCGCGCAATGCCGAAAGAATTTGCTGCACCGTTTTTACCGGAAGATGGTAGCCTGCCGGAGCTGAAACACAAAAATCTGGAGAAAGCGAAAAACTCTCTGCTTGAAAACGTGAAACGCTACCAAATCTACTATCGTGAGCATCCGGATGCGGAACACATGAATCCTGTCTTTGGTATGCTGAATAAAGAAATGTGGGAACTGCTGCACCGTAAGCATTTTACGCATCACTTTGAGCAGTTTGGACTTCTTTAGAAACGATAATTAACCTTGTCAAGGTTTAAAACCTTGACAAGGTTCTAAAAGCAATTTGCAGTGGTTGACATCAGAACGGTTCCGATTGAAGCTGACAAATTCTACCATTTGTACAACCGTGGTATCAACGGCTGTGACATATTCCGCTCTCGAGCTAATTATCAATTTTTCCTTGGAAAGACCACAAGATATTTATTGCCGGTGTGTGAGGTTTACGCTTATTGCTTAATGCCAAATCACTTTCATCTGCTTGTTAAAATAAAAAGCGATGAAGCATTACGGAATGTGGCCCAAGCACGAACAAGCACGAACCAAGTAAAAGGTTTGCATGCTGCCGATAGAATATTTTCCAGACAGTTCTCGCTAGTTTTCAACTCGTATTCTCAGGCGTATAATAAGATGTATAACAGACACGGTGCGCTGATAGAATCTCCTTTTAAGCGACAAGAAATTAAAACTGACCGGCAACTGCTGAATACTATAATTTACATTCACCAGAACCCGAAAAATCATAGTCTGGTAGAGGATTTCCGCAATTATGAATTCTCATCATTTAATGCCATTCTCAGGAAGAGCGCAACTCGAATTGAGCGCGATGCGGTATTAGCATTTTTCGAGAATACTGATAACTTCATTTTCTGTCATCAGGCCACACACGAAAACTTAGACTTCGATTAACCATAACCTTGTCAAGGTTCCGAACCTTGACAAGGTTTTCAAACGTAAACATCATGACCGATTTCGTCAATTCAGAAATTAAGAACAATATCGCCGAGATTACATTCGGCACCGCTAAAAGCAATTCAT
>RDDY01000089.1 GCA_003852805.1 Chryseobacterium sp. | reverse complement strand
TTCGGGCGGTTAGCTCAGTTGGTTCAGAGCATCCCGATTTAACATCGGGAGTGGCCGAGGGTTCCGAATCCCTCAAAAAATAATTCGGGCGGTTAGCTCAGTTGGTTCAGAGCATCCCGATTTAACATCGGGAGTGGCCGAGGGTTCCGAATCCCTCAAAAAATAATTCGGGCGGTTAGCTCAGTTGGTTCAGAGCATCCCGATTTAACATCGGGAGTGGCCGAGGGTTCCGAATCCCTCAAAAAATAATTCGGGCGGTTAGCTCAGTTGGTTCAGAGCATCTGGTTTACACCCAGAGGGTCGGGGGTTCGAATCCCTCACCGCCCACCATATCTCAGAGACAATCTGAGATTTTTTATTTGGGGGCAGTTAGCTCAGTTGGTTTAGAGCGTTGCGTTGACATCGCAGAGGTCATGGGTTCGAATCCCTTACTGCCCACTTTTCATGTATTTCGTTTACATTCTTTATTCCGAAACTCTCGACAAATACTATATCGGGTCCACTGCCAATGTTGAGAAACGCTTAGAAAAACATCTGCAAAAACATTCCGGTTTTACTGCTCGGGCAAAAGATTGGAAAGTCGCTTTTAGCGAAGAGTTTTCAGACTGTCTGCTCCGGCCAAAAGTCTAATGACATATGCGAAACCATGGTCTATCCTCTCATTCCTGTTATCCTGGGCGGTGTCTTTTTAGTGTATATCCTTTATCTTGCTTTTATTAAGAAAGACAAAAAGCAGATGATAAATTACCTCTATCCGGGACTATTTTTCATCGCCATCCGGGCCATCCTCTACTGTTTTGTGCTGAATTAATCTCAAAAGCATACCGAGTTTCCACAAATCCAGCCAGCGCAGCGAAGCGTTTCCTATCAGCAGTTTACGCTTAACCATATCTCTGAAAATTGTGTTGGAAAACAGCAGTGGTAACAGCGGAGTTTTGCGCAGTTTCTGCGCGGCTTTTAGCAGTCTGACATCGTTTACATATTGCGGATGACTCTTAGCTAACTCTGCCAAAGTTCGCACGGCACGTTCGGTTTTGCGGAGGAAGATTTCATTGGTCTCGCGGTCGTCGTGCAGGACGGGATTGTCAAGTTGTAAAATATCGATGCTGTTTTCTTCCAATGTCTTGGCAAAGACAAAGTCTTCGTAGCCGTAGTGGCGGATGCATTCATCAAAGTGAAACTTTCGAAAAATATCTTTTCTTACAGCAAAATTAATGGTTTTAAAAACCTCATACGGATGCTTCAGACGATATTCCATCGGATGGATTTCACGCTCCAAAGAGTAGCGGTAACGCAGGTTATTGGCTTCGTCTTTTGCGGGCACAAAGCCGCCATAAAGCACAGCGGGCATGCTTCGATCGATTGCTGCCAAATAATCTTGTAGGAAACTGTCTGAGATCACCTTTGCGTCACAATCCAAAAACAGCAGATAGTCGCCGTTGGCATATCCGAGGAAAAGATTGCGAACGGCCGAACGGCCTACATTCTGCGGCAGTTCATGGTAGCGGCAATTTTTGATCTTGCGGTTCTCTGTCTTGAATTTCTCGTCCGATCCATCGTCTACCACTATAATTTCTACAGCCGGCTCGTCCCTCAAGATTTCGTGCGCCAAAGCTTCTACCAAGTCACCGACCGAGAAATTGTAAACCGGGATGCAGACCGAGAGTTTCATAACTTCTCGATGATCTGCTGTACGCGGAGTTCATTGAGGCAAGCATAATCACCGCGGTAGCAAGGTCGATCGCCAAAGGCAGAGCACGGTCGGCAGGTTAAATCCTTTACTTCCACCACATCCGCCTCGGATTGTCCGTATCCTAAAAATCCGGCAAAGCGGTGCGTAGATCCCCAAACAGATACGGCGCGCGTACCCACCAGAGAGGCAAGATGCATGTTGGCTGAGTCCATAGAGATCATCACTCGCAGTTTTGCAATGGCGCCCAATTCTTCTTCCAGCGAGAGTTTGCCGGCAAGATTAACGGTGTTCGGGAGACGCTTTTGCCAAGTTTCCAACAACTCGGCTTCTGCTCCGCTCGCTCCAAAGAAATACACTTTCTCCTTTTGGCTTATCAGGCGCACCAACTCGAAAGATTTTTCCAACGGCAGCATTTTACCGCGGTGCTGCGCAAACGGCGCAAAGCCCACACCGCATTTCTCCTGCGCGATCGGTTGAACCGTATGCGACAAATCCACAGTGAAGCCCAACGAACGGAAAACATCTGCATAGCGCTCTACTGTACTTCTGAGTGGATGTTTATTCAGATTGTTGACATCGGTAAGTCTCTCTTTTTCCTTTTTGCCTTTGTCGATTTTGGCTACTTTTATGCCTCGCTTTTTATAGAAGACATTCAGCATCTTGGTACGGATCACATCGTGCAGATCTGCCACCGCGTTTGGCGAATACAGATCACACAATTCGGTAGAAAGTTGCCGCATCCCGCGCAATCCTTTGTAGTCGTCTACTTTTATACCATGAAACTGCAATCGTTCGATTCCTGAGAAAAGATCGGCGAAGATTCGGCGCGATACCATGATGACCTCTGCATCGGGGTTCTGCCTCAAGAACTCCTTGATGACGGGTGCAGCCATCGCCACATCGCCAAAGGCCGAGAAACGATATGCAAGGATTCGCGTCACTGCTTTGCCTGAAATGCCACTGCGTAAAATTTGATTTGCCGTGTCATGGCCATCAAGCCGTTGGCACGCGAGGGAGAAAGAAACTCCTGCAAACCGATTTGTTCTATGAACCCGAAATCAGACGCCAGTATATCGGCCACGGGTTGACCGTTGTAAATCTCAACCAGCAATGCCACAATGCCTTTCGGCAAAATGCCGTCTGAATCTGCGTTGAAAAACAGTTTACCGTCGCGGTATTCAGCATCCAGCCACACACGGGACTGGCAGCCGCGGATCAGATTTTCATCCGTTTTTTTTTCCTCGGGCAAACCGGGCAGAGACTTGCCGAGGTCTATTATATACTCGTATTTCTGTTCCCAGTCGTCCAGAAACTCGAAATCATCTACTATTTCCTGTTGTTTCTCTTTGATTGTCATAAAGTCCTGACTTTATGCAAAGGTACGACTTTACCGAAGTTCTCTGTCTCGGCAAACCCTTTCATAAAGATCCAACAGCTTGGGTTGTTCATGCTCCCAGTTGAGCTTTTCTGCCGCTGCCGAGAGACCGGGCAGGTAAAAAGCACGGCCGTTTTCCAATACTTTATCGATGGTTGCAGCAAGTTTTTCGGGTTCGCGGCTTGTCAGCAATTCGCCCACTTTGTGTTCTGCGGCAATTCTTTTCAGTTCGGGCAACGGTGCCAACACTACCGGTACACGCGCTTGGATATAATCCGACACTTTGTTGGGCAGCGAATATAAATAGCTAAGACCGTCGGGTTCTTCGATGCTGAGACCCGCGTCGGCTCTTTCGGTTACTTTACGCAGTTCTTCGGGCGCAAGGTTGCCGAGAAACTCTACTCTGTCATTTAAATTTAAAGCAATAGCCAGATCGCGATATTCCTTTTCAGCCGGCCCTTCACCTGCAATGAGCAATCGGGCGTGCGGCAAGAATTGCATTGCACGGATCGCTTTATCTATTCCGCGAGAAGGATTGACAGCGCCCTGATAGATGATTGTCTTCTTTTTATTCGGTCCGGGGAAGCCTTTCCATTCCTGTCGGCGAGGCACATTGCGTACAACCGTCGGCCGCGTGATTTTGTAGACTTGGCTGAACCAGTCGGCGCAACTGTCGTTCACCGTCATCATGTAATTTACCTTCGGCATCAATCTTCTTTCGAGGAGTCGCCACAATCTCTGCACAGGTCTCCCCGTCACGGACGGCATCTCGGTAAATATCTCGTGACTGTCGTAAACCAACGGGATGTTCTTCTTTCGGGCAACCCTTACATTCGGCCAGAGGCAATCGAGATCGTTTGCCACCAAGATTGTATCGGTGTCTGCCGTCTTCATCAGATGCCGGTACAGTTTCCACTGCCATTCGAGATAAGCAAACTTCAGGGTTTTCGACCTAAGCTTTAACCTGCGCCATGAATACGGCCGCTTCAGGTCGGGTTCGCCTCGCCAATTATTGCCTATCAATTCCACTCGATATCCATCGGCATGAAGACTTTCACATATTTTTTCAACCCGCTGGTCCGTCCGCAGATTGTTGAAAACACTCATAACAATTCTTGGCTTCATAGCGTTTGATTATAATGGAAAACGGTGCATCACAGTTGTGGTAAAGCCTTGAAACAGAAAGAGGAAATCTGCATATTTTCCTGTCATAAAGTCAGATATCGGCTTTTGGTAAGAAGTTTGCAAAACACAGTGAGACAGCCGGTGAAGCGGCCAAAGATAGAAAAAACATTATGGAATATAAATTTTCAGAAAACATGAGCCAAGTGTTCATGAACAGCAAAAATGAAGCTCAGCGCCTAAAAAGCGAATTTCTGAATACAGAGCATCTGCTGTTGGGGATCATTAAGGCCGAAAGCTCATCGGCGCGCGAGATTCTCCAAGATCTGGATGCAGATCTTACGCAGATCAAGCGCAAAATTGAAAATATAAGCGTTGCAGGCAATAATGCATTTGTAAAAGAAACTCCGAATATTGCGTTGACCAAGATGTCCGACCATGCGTTGCGTTGTGCAGATTTGGAATGCCGGAAATACAGCTCGAAAGAGATCAACACCATCCATCTGCTGCTAGGCATATTATATAAGTCCGAAGATCCGACGACCAATATTTTGGAAGCTTATGATATAGATTACGATAAAGTGACGGCCCGTTATAAGTCTATGTTGAAAGAATCGGGCATGCTGCCGAAGAACCAAGCGTTTGATGACGATGACGACAAGGAAGAAAGTTACGGTCAATTCAAAAAACCATCAGGCAGCTTGGGAAGCAACAAGAGTAAAACTCCTGTGCTGGATAACTTCGGACGAGATTTGACAAACCTTGCGCGCGACGGAAAGTTGGACCCTGTTATCGGCAGAGACAAGGAAATCGAGCGCGTATCGCAAATTCTCAGCCGTCGGAAGAAGAACAATCCACTGTTGATCGGTGAGCCCGGTGTAGGTAAATCTGCCATTGCAGAGGGCTTGGCGCTGCGTATTCATCAGAAAAAAGTATCACGCGTACTTTACGGAAAGCGCGTCATCACACTGGATCTTGCAAGCTTGGTTGCCGGGACAAAATACCGCGGCCAGTTTGAAGAACGCATGAAAGCGATCATGAGCGAACTGGAAAAGAACCGCGACGTAATCTTGTTCATTGACGAGTTGCACACCATCGTGGGCGCAGGCAGCTCTACCGGCTCGCTGGATGCGTCGAATATGTTCAAGCCCGCATTGGCGCGCGGAGAGATTCAAGTTATCGGTGCTACAACCCTGGATGAATACCGTCAGTACATCGAAAAAGACGGCGCATTGGAGAGACGTTTCCAAAAAGTGATGGTAGAGCCTACCAGCGTGGAGGAAACGCTCCAGATCCTGTATCAGATCAAAGATAAATACGAGGACCACCACAATGTGGAATATACGGATGATGCGATCAAGGCTTGTGTGAATCTGACCACAAGGTATATAACCGATCGTTTCTTGCCTGATAAAGCCATCGATGCTTTAGACGAAGCCGGCTCCAGGGTTTACATCAAGAACATGAAGGTTCCGAACGACATCATCAACTTCGAGAAGCGGATTGAAGAAGTCAAAGAACTGAAATTGAAGGCCGTGAAAGCGCAGGATTACTTGGAAGCCCGAAAGCTGAAGGACGAAGAAGAGAAACTGCAGATAGAACTGAACTTGGCCCAAGAACAATGGGACCAAGAGGTAAAGGAGAAGAAGGAAGTAGTTACCGAGGAAAATGTAGCTGAGGTGGTCTCCATGATGAGCGGCGTTCCTGTTACCAAAGTCGGCAAGAACGAGCTGGACAAACTGGCGATGATGGACAACAAGCTTAACGGCAAGGTGATCGGTCAAGAAGAAGCGGTGAGAAAAGTGGTGAAAGCCATTCAGCGTAACCGCGCCGGATTGAAAGATCCGAACCGTCCGATCGGTACATTCATCTTCTTGGGTACAACAGGGGTCGGTAAAACCGAATTGGCCAAAGTAATGGCCCGCGAACTCTTTGATTCTGACGAGGCGCTGATCCGCATCGACATGAGCGAATACATGGAGAAATTTGCGGTCAGCCGTTTGGTCGGTGCGCCTCCGGGATATGTAGGTTACGAGGAAGGAGGCCAGCTGACCGAAGCGGTACGCCGTAAACCTTACGCAGTAATCCTGCTCGATGAAATCGAGAAGGCACATCCGGACGTGTTCAATATTCTGTTGCAGATCTTGGATGAAGGCCACGTAACCGATAGCTTGGGCAGAAAGGTGGATTTCCGTAATACGATCATCATTTTGACCTCCAATATCGGTACACGCGATCTGAAAGACTTCGGTGACGGCGTAGGATTCGGTACCAGCGCGCGTAAGAGCGGCAGCGACGCAAGAGCGAGAAGCACGATTGAAAGTGCACTGAAAAAAGCCTTTGCTCCCGAGTTCTTGAACCGTATAGACGATATCATTATCTTCAACTCTTTGGAGAAAGACGACATCAAGAAAATCATCCAACTGGAACTCGATAAACTGTACGGAAGATTGTCTAAACTGGGCTACACCATCGAACTCGATGAGGAAGCCATCAATTTCATTGCGGAGAAAGGTTGGGACAAAGACTTCGGTGCGAGACCGCTGAAGCGCGCAATCCAAAAGTACATCGAAGACTTATTGGCCGAGATGCTCGTCAGCAAACAATTGTCTGAAGGCGAAAGTGTGAAGTTGACCGTTAACGAGGCAGGCGATGCCTTGGAAGCTGCGAAACAGCCCGAAACCGAAAAGGTCTAAGCAATTATTAATCAGCATAAAAAATAGTTCGCCGGCGCTTCGCGCCGGCGAACTATTTTTTATGCGAATGAGTTCAGTTCCAGCAAAGGTTCTATGTACTGCCTGTCGTTGCTCAGGCGCGGCACTTTATTTTGTCCGCCCAATTTGCCGCGTTGCTCCATCCAATCATAAAAAAGATTTTCGCGTGCAGTGTGTATTACGGGGCGCCTGAGTGTCATATCGTTGTAGCGTTTCGCCTCATAATCCGAATTCAGCGTTTTCAAGGTTTCGTCAAAGATGGTAGTAAAAGTATCCCGACACGAGGGCGTACGTGAAAACTCAATGATCCATTCATGCGCTCCGGACGCGTTGCCGTTCATGTAAATCGGCGCTCCGGTATAATCTACAATTCCGGCGCCTGTCTCCGCCGAGGCTTTTGCCAGCGCCGCCTCTACATTGTCGATCATCAACTCCTCGCCAAAAGCATTGATGTAATGCTTCGTGCGTCCCGAGATTTTAAAACGATACGGATCCGTAGAGGTAAACCTGACGGTATCGCCAATAAGGTAGCGCCAAAGCCCGCCGTTGGTGGTGATGACCAACGCATAGTTCTTCCCGACTTCTACCTCCTGAAGCGGAATCGCCTGCAAATCGTCGGGGTTGAATTTATCCATCGGGATGAATTCATAGAAAATACCGTAATCCAACATCAACAACATTTCGTCACTGTTTGATCTGTCTTGGATGCCGAAGAAGCCTTCGGAAGCGTTGTAAATTTCGTAATAGTTAATGTCTTTGCCTATGAGTGCGCGGTATTGCTCTCTGTAAGGCGTAAAGCTGATACCGCCGTGAAAGAAGACTTCCAGATCGGGCCAGATTTCAGCAATAGAATCTTTGCCGGTTTCTTTTAAAAGTCGCTGAAGCAGAACCATCATCCAGCTCGGTACGCCGGTCAAGCTTCCCACCTTCTCGTTCTTGACTTCCGAAACAATGGCTCTGAGTTTTGTCTCCCATTCGCTCATCAAGGACACTTTCCGGCAAGGTGTATTGATAACCTCTACCCAGTACGGCAGATTTTCGATAAGGATTGCCGACAGGTCGCCAAACTGAGTTTTGAAATCTTTATACACCTCCACACTGCCACCGAGCCTTAAATTCTTATTCTGAAACAGGCAACTTTCAGGATGGTTGTTGACATAAATGGAAATCAGGTCTTTGCCGGCTTTGTAATGGCAGTCCTGTAAACTCTCGTCGGTAATGGGGATAAACTTGCTTTTTGCGTTGGTGGTGCCACTGGATTTGGCAAAACGCCGAATGGCTCCGGGCCAAATAATATCCGATTGTCCCTGCCGCGCCTTCTCAATATAAGATTCGAAATCTTCATAAGAAACGATGGGGACTTGCCGGCGAAAATCGTGGTAACTCTTTATGTTTTTGAAACCGTATTTTCTGCCGTATTCTGTATCCTCGGCTAAGAAAAGTTGTGAAAAAAGAATCTCCTGTTGGCATTCTACAGGGTGTCTCAAAAAGTGTTTTATCTGATCCATCCGTCGTCCGATGAACCAGTTTACCACAGAATTGAAGAGCATTTTTGTAGCCATAAAGCCATGTATCTCAACAAAGATAAGATAAATTTTGAATCGGATATTCCGCGTAAAAGCATAAAAAACGGCTCGAAAGTCTGAGCCGTTTTGATTGCGATAAAAAACTGCTGTTAACAGTATTCGTCGTAAGCTGCCTGAAGGTTTGCCGCAATGGCGCCCGCAGGGTTTCCTTCGATGTGGTGACGCTCCAGCATGTGTACCAGTTCGCCGTCCTTGAAGAGTGCCACGCTTGGCGAAGACGGAGGAAACGGTGCAAGATGCTTGCGTGCCTCTGCTACCGCGTCTAAATCATAACCTGCAAAAGCAGTTACCAAGTGATCGGGCTTTTTGTCGCCGGAAAGCGATGCCACCACGCCCGGACGCGCCGCACCTGCCGCACAGCCGCATACGGAGTTAATGACCAGCAGCGTAGTGCCACTCTGTTGCAACGCCCCGCTAACCTCTGATGCGGTGGTAAGATCCTGAAAACCGTTATCTGTAAGCTCTGCCTTCATAGGCATTACCAAGTCTGTTGGATACATAATAAATGGATTGTTTTTATATTAATTTCGTTATTCTGTACGCAAGCAAAGGTACGAAAAATGTGCCTTCCTTCGGGGACTGCCGGAATGACAAAACCCGATGCTTTCGGGCATCGGGCAACAGTCAATAATATAGGTTGTTTATAGAGCGGCCAGCAGGCGGCGCGCAGTCTCAGAGATGGATTTGCCATCGGATTTGCCTGCCAAACTCTTGGTGGCCACGCCCATCACCTTTCCCAAATCTTGCGGTCCTGCCGCACCGGTTTCGGCAATTATGCGTTCGATCTCAGCGATCAATTCCTCCGGTGATAACTGCTCGGGCAAGAACTTCTCGATCACTTCGATTTGTGCGTTTTCCACTTCTGCCAGATCCTCTCTGTTTTGAGCAGAGAACTGCTGTGCAGAATCTCGGCGCTGTTTTACCATACGCTGAAGTATTGCTACTTCTTGTTCCTCTGTCAGCTCGGTGCCTTTGCCTTCCGTTTTCTGCAAGAGAATCTGTGCTTTAACGGCGCGAAGAGCATCCAGCGCCACGCGGTTCTTCTCTTTCATGGCAGCCTTTACGGCTTCGTTTATTTTATTTTCCAGACTCATGGTTTAGTCGACGTCTTTGTTCAGAAAACGGTTTTCACGCAATTGCATGCGGCCACCGTCTTCTTTGATGAATGAACTGATGCGGTTTTCCGAAGCAGGGCTGTCATCTATAGAGATGTTCTTTCTTCTGAATGCAGGAATGGTCTCAAATTCCACTTCGGCATCGGTGGAACGGTAACGCGTGTTGAACTCTCTCAACTTATTGCGGCGTTCCTCCGACTTTGCGCGTGCTTCATCCATTTCGGGTTTCTTCTCTATGAAGACAAATTCATCCTCATCGCTCTCCTCGGTCTTGGAAGCGGCGGGAAGCTCTGTGGTACCATCCGTTGTACCGGATTGCTCTGAAGCAAATTTGTATTCTACGGACGAGACATCTTCATCCTGCTCCGCAGACTGATTCGGCTCGTCTTCAAACTTCGTGAAGCTGAAAAGGCTGAAATTTTCCGGGTCGTTTTCCAACTGCCATCTCTCGTTGCCGAATGAGGTGCTTTGTTCATTATGGTCAAAGAATTCGACATCGGTCACTTCGCGGGAAAAGCTTCGGGCTGCTTGGCCTGCTGTCTCTGCCGAATTGATTGGAAACTCAGGTGCAGGGCCGTCGTCTTCATCATCGAGACGGAAGAAGTCTTTGTGTTTGGGACGATCGGTTGTCTCCTCTTGAGCCATTGTGCGGAACGGAGATTCTCTTTGTGCAACAGGCTTCGCCTCGTCATGCAGAGCGTGAATCACTTTTTCGGTGGGTCCTGCGTGTTTCTGATGGTCTTTGGAAAAACCGGTAGCAATGACCAAGACGCTCACTGCATCGCCCAACTCTTCGTCAGACCCGACACCGAATATAATGTCGGCGGTATTGCCCGCTTCTTCTTGGATATGATCCATGATTACGCCGATCTCGTCCATGGTAACTTCTTCTGACCCGCTGCGGATCAACAGCAATACATTCTTGGCGCCGGTAATTTTATTGTCGTTCAACAATGGCGAATCCAGTGCTTTTTTAACAGCTTCTTCGGCTTTGTTCTCGCCCGATGCAACACCGTTGGACATAAGAGCTGTGCCGCTGTTTTGAAGCACGGACTTAGCATCTCGGAAGTCGATGTTCACGTCGAAATAACCGGTGATCACCTCGGCCATGCCTTTTGCGGCGTTTGTCAAAACTTCATCGGCCTTGGCGAAACCCGATTTGAAACCAAGATTGCCGAACTGCTGGCGCAATTTGTCGTTGTTGATAACAATCAAAGAATCGACATTGGCACGAAGCTTATCCAAACCGGTTTCGGCCTGCTCCAATCTGCGCTTGCCTTCAAAACTGAACGGAATGGTCACGATGCCCACCGTTAAGATTCCGGCCTCTTTTGCGGCTTTTGCAATGACCGGTGCAGCGCCCGTGCCGGTACCTCCGCCCATGCCCGCGGTGATAAAAACCATTTTTGTGTTGCTGCCCAAAGCGGCTTTGATATCGTCCATGCTTTCGATGGCTGCCTTCTCGCCCACTTCGGGGTCTGCGCCTGCACCTAGGCCTTCGGTGGTGGAAACACCGAGTTGAACTTTATTGGGAACCGGGTTGTTGTCCAAGGTCTGAGAATCTGTATTGCAGATGACGAAATCTACACCAAAGATGCCGCGTTCGTACATGTGCTTCAGTGCATTGTTGCCACCGCCACCTACACCGATGACTTTTATAATTGAGGAATTCCCTTTGGGAAGATCGAAGGAAAACCCGTGTGTTGTATTGCTATTTTCCATATCTGTGGTCTTATATTATTCTACTTCTTCAAAAAACTTTTTCACCTTGTCCAGAAGTGTTTGGCCGAACGTTGGTTTTTTGTTCTTTACTTTTTTCACTTCTTTAGGATCTGTATCGGTGACAACCTCTCCCTGCGGCTCTTCCGTTTCAACCTGCTCGGTTGTGGTTTCCGCGGCAGCAACCGGCTCTTCCTCTGCCTGTGGTCTGTTGTCCCTGATCTTCAGGCTTTCCATCAATAAACCGATGGACGTAGCGTATTCGGGGCCTCTCAGATACTGGTTCTTATCGTTGGCCACATACTCGTTTGCAAAGCCGATACGCGCATCAAAGCCTGTGATATAATTGGCCAACTGACGCAGGTTCTTCAGGTTGGAACCGCCGCCCGTCAACACAATCCCCGCAATGAGTTTCTTTTTTTGCTCATACGCACCGTAGGCTTTCAGCTCGGTATTTATCATTTCCAAAATCTCCTCCACTCGCGCATTGATGATGCTGGCAAGCGTGCGCAAAGAGATCTCTTTTGCCGGTCTGTCATACAAACCGGGAATGGTGACAAAGGTAGAATCTTTTTCCAGTTCGGGAATAGCGGAACCGAATTTTACTTTCAATTGCTCGGCATGTTTTTCAATGATCGAGCAGCCTTCTTTGATGTCTTCGGAAATAATGCCACCGCCGTACGGAATAACGCAGGTGTGGCGGATGATATTATCTTTGAAAATTGCGATATCGGTGGTGCCGCCGCCAATGTCTACAATAGCCACGCCGGCTTCTTTTTCGTCGTGTGTGAGTACCGCTTCGGACGACGCCAACGGTTCGAGAGTCAAGGATTCCATGACTAAGCCTGCCTCTTTTACGCAGCGTACAATGTTGCGGATGGAGCCCATCTGTCCCACCACTACATGGAAATTGGCTTCCAAGCGTTTGCCGTGCATCCCGATCGGTTCATGGATCTCGCCATCGGAATCTACTTTGTAATCTTGGGGCAACACGTGAATTATCTCTTCGCCCGGTAGCATCACGAGTTTCTTCACCTGATTTTTCAGCTGCTCTATATCGCTCTCGGTAATGTAAGCTTCGGGATTTTCACGCATGATGTAGTCCGAGTGCTGGAGGCTGCGGATGTGCTTTCCCGCAATGCCGACGGTGACATTGGTAATGGGTACGCCCGCGCTTTTCTCGGCCTCATCCACGGCTGCACGGATGGACCCGATGGTCTGTGCAATATTATTGACGATGCCTTTGTGCACCCCCAAACTCTTGGCTTTGCCCACGCCCATAATCTCTATCTTGCCGTGCGCATTTCTGCGGCCCACAATCGCAACAATTTTTGTGGTGCCTATATCCAATCCTACTGAATATTCGCGTGTTTCCATATTCCCTATATTTCTAATTGACTGTTCTCTTTGTGTTTAATCGGCTCCCATTCCCGGAGCTATTTCATTGACGATGGGCTGCTTCATCAGACTGTCCAACTCTGATGTAAATCCTTTCCGTAAAGTAGTGACAATTTGGTTATCAAAGCGCAACGATACTTTTGAATATTTTTGCGGATTCTGGTAGACCAAATATTTCTCTAAAAAGGTCTTGAAACCTTTCAACTTATACGCCGGTCTCTCCAGACCTCCGAGTTCTACTTTATAATTGCCGTCGTCTGTCAGCAGGAAGTAGCTGTCGTTATGGCGCGCTATCCCCACGAAAAAACGCTTGGTGAATTTGTCACTGTTGATGGCGTCTATCAGTTGTACTATTCCTTTGTAATCGTCTTTGGGAATATGCCCCGAAACCAGCATACACGGATGCGCATAATGCGGCGACAGCGGAAACTCCGTACCGTCTCGGTCTACATAATAATTCTGGCTGCCGTTGTTGACGCGCATAACCGGCACCCGCTGCTTGATATCGAGGTTCAATGTACCGTTGAGATTCAAATAAACATTTGCGCTGTCTACGGACGGCAGGGTTCTCAACTGCTTCTCCAATCCCGGAATATCCAGTGTGCCGATTTTCATTTCGGGATTCGTATGCTTTACCATACCGCGGATATCCCGGTCGCTGACAAACTGCACAGGCTCTGACTGAATCATCTGAATACGGACATCTTCCAACTTCTTGCCGTTGAATCTGTTCAACGAGAAGTTGAGCAGGAATGCCAAAAGCACTACCACCACAAAGATCTTCAGTATTCTGTATTTGTTCTTCATTCTTCTACAAGGCGTTGTCTTCCCGGGAAAGCCACTCTACAATAGGATCATACAGTGTGTCAATGTTGCCCGCGCCCACGGTCAGCAATATTTCAAATTCTTTTTCTTTAATCAAAGCCAAGGCTCCTTGCAAGCTGCATACCGCCCTGTGAGCCGTTGTCACTTTCTCGCACAGCCATTCGGACGTAACGCCTTCTATCGGCAATTCGCGTGCGGGATAAATATCCAGCAACAAAAGCTCGTCCCCTTGCGAGAGACTTCTGGCAAAGTCATCCGCAAAGTCGCGCGTACGGCTGAACAGATGCGGCTGAAATACGACGAGAAGCTTTTTCCCGGGATAGAACTTCCTGATTGAACCGATGGCTGCGTCCAACTCGGTGGGGTGGTGCGCGTAATCATCGATATATATTTTGCCGCTGCCGAAGCGATGTTTGGTAAACCGACGCTTTATCCCTTTGAAGGTAGCAATTCCTGTTTTGAGGGCGGCATAATCGGCTCCCAAACTTTTCACCATTGCAATGGCTACCGTGGCGTTTTCCACATTGTGCACGCCGGGAATATCCCAAACGAAATCAGTGACCACTTCATCGCCCGCATGAAAATCGAAGTAAGTTTTGTCATCGATCATGCGGATATTGTCCGACCAGAAATCTGCCGGCTCGTCCACCGCATACATACGTGCCTGCCTGCCGACGTTTATTCCTTTCCTAATATACAAATCTTGATCTTCCGGAACCAAAGAAGCAAAGTCACGGAAAGATTTTTCTATGGAAGCGCTGTCGCCGTAAATATCGAGATGGTCTGCGTCCGTCGAGGTGATGCAGGCAACGGTTGGTTTCAGGTTCAAGAACGATCGATCGAATTCATCGGCTTCCACCACTGAAATATCGTTGCCGTTGTAGATAAAATAAAAAAAAAAGTAAGTGAGGGTGAGAGGAGAGGGGAGGAGCGATGGTGGGTGCTGCGGGGGGGGGGGAGGGGGGGGTGG
>RDDY01000289.1 GCA_003852805.1 Chryseobacterium sp. | reverse complement strand
GCGCTCTTCGGTTTCCAAGGCATCTTTGCTGTTGAACAAAGTATTGTAGTAAGTGGAAAACTTACTGCCGCCGCGCTTGGAAGACGGTGTCCTTCGCGACGAACAGGCGGCCGCAATGCATATAATCAGCAAGAAAAGCAGAGTTTTTTTCATCTTGTTTGAATCATAACTTGTTAATGCCGATATTTATTATGCAAAGCCCTAAGAATAAGAGTCCAACTGCTTTATTATGGATGAAACCAAGTGTGTGGGCAGCCCCATGACCGTATAAAAACTGCCGTTGATTTTGCTGATTTTGGCCATGCCGAACCAATCCTGAATGCCGTAAGAACCGGCTTTGTCGTAAGGTTGGCAAGTGTCTAAATAATAATCGATTTCATCATCGGTCAGATTCTCGACCGTCACGTCGGCTTTGTCCGTGGCCGTCACGGTTTGCCGATTTGTTTTCAGAGTAATTCCGGTATAAACCTGATGGGCCCTGCCCGACAGTTCGCGCAGCATTCTCTTTGCCTCTGCCTTGTCTTGCGGTTTGCCTAAGATTTTATTGTCGATGCTGACCACCGTATCGGCTGTAACCAAGATCTCGTTTTCGCCTAAACCTGCGTATGCATTTGATTTGAGCTCGGACAAATAAGCAGCAACTTCGGCCGCGGGCAAATCATCGGGGTAGATCTCATCACAGCAAATGCCGACGGTTTCAAAACTGTAGCCCAAAGCAGACAACAACTCTCTGCGGCGGGGCGACTGTGAGGCGAGCAATATTTTCTTCATACGCTTTGGGTATTGTCTTCCAGCCATTTGTTCTGGATTTTCATCACTTGTTCTATCACATCGCGCACACAGCCTTTTCCGCCCGAGATGGGAGAAATATAGTGCGATATTTCTTTGATTTCGGGCACGGCGTTCTGCGGGCAAGCGGCAATGGCGCATTTTTCCATCACCACTTTATCGGGTATGTCGTCGCCCATAAACAGAATCTCCGAGTACGACAGGTTGTGCTTGTTTTTGAAATCGGCGAAATCTCTCAGTTTATCGGGAGATTTCATGTAGATGTCTTCCACCCCCAGATATTCCAAACGCTTCCGCACCATCGGGTCGTTTCCACCCGTAATCACGCAGACGGGATAGTTGAATTGTCGGGCTTTTACCACCGCGTAGCCGTCCAACACGCTCATCACACGGCTCATGCTGCCGTCCGGTAAAAGGTAAACGCTGCCGTCGGTAAAAACGCCGTCGACATCGAAGACAAAAGCTTTTATGTCTTTCAGTCGGGTCTTATAACTCATAAGTTTTGTAGATGGATTCGGTAAGAAGTCGGTACATCTTCAGTTGCATTTCGTCGCTTATCAGACTCTCGTGTTTTTCTATAACATTGCGGTCATTGCGGACGGCGGGTCCGGTTTGTGCATTCTTGGGCAAAAGGTTCTCTACTTTGGAAGCGGTTTCTTTGATGAGCGGGAGCAAATATTCAAACGGAATCTGTTGCAATTCGCATATTTTCTCGGCTTGAGCGTAGAGATGATTTACAAAATTGCAGGCGAAAACAGCCGCCAGGTGCAGGTGTCTTCTTTGGTCGTAGTCGGCCCTGCTTACGCGCGTAGAAATTGCCGATGCCATTTTCATCAGCTTCTCTCCCACTGCCGGATCTTCCGCTTCTATAAAAAACGGTATTTCGGAATAATCCAATATCCGGTCTTTGCTGAATGTTTGGAGCGGATAAAAGGCTGCCTTGTGATAATTTCCCTGCAAAATATTGGTGGGCAACGAGCCCGATGTATGCGCAACAACAGCACGGGGATTTTGGATCTTTGTCGACACCTCGGCAATGGCGCGATCACTTGTACAAATCAGATACAGCTCTGCATCGATCAATTCATCGGTCGAGAAAGGAACATTCACTTCCGTTGCCAATTCTTTTACAGCAGCCTCGTTCCTGCCGTAAATACCGACCGGCGGAAGCCCTGCTTCACAAAAGGCTTTGGCCAAATGTCGGGCGACGTTTCCCGAACCGATAATCACCGTTTTCAACATCGAACAAAAATACAAATTCAGAATCGAACACCGTTTTACCGGTCGGTACCGTTTATAGATGGAAACATTTTTAACTTTACGACATTAGATTTATCAAAGAAAAGAATGAAGACGGATGACAGTCTGATTATCGAAAAGATGAAGAATCCGAAGACGCAGTCCCAAGGGTTGCAGTTGATGATGGATGCTTTTCAGACCAGACTGTATTGGCACATACGCAGGCTGGTGGTAGACCATGCCGATGCGCAAGACGTGCTGCAGGAAACCTTTATCAAGGCGTATAGCAATTTCGGGAAGTTCAAGGCAGAGAGCATGCTTTACACCTGGCTCTACCGCATTGCCACCAACGAGGCGCTTCAGCATCTGAACAAGCTGAAAAGGATGCAAAAAACCGATGAAGGCACCGATATCTATCTGCGAAATGCGGTGGCAGAAAATGCAAAACACGATGCAGAGGCTATAGAAATCCTCTTGCAACAGGCCATTCAGACCTT
>RDDY01000162.1 GCA_003852805.1 Chryseobacterium sp. | reverse complement strand
ACTGCCCGAAGGCAAAATGAAATCTCGCGAAGGAACGGTTGTAGACGCCGACGATCTGGTCGACGAAATGGTGCGGACGGCAAAAGAAAAAGCGCTGGAACTCGGCAAAATGGAAGGCTTGGACGAAAGCGAGAAAGAGCGCTCGTACGAGATTATCGGTCTCGGAGCATTGAAATATTTTATCCTGAAGGTAGATCCCAAGAAGAAGATTTTGTTCAACCCGGCCGAGAGTATAGATTTCAGCGGCAATACAGGTCCGTTCTTGCAATACACTTACGCGCGCATACAGTCGCTGCTGAAAAAAGCAGGCAATCCGTCATTTGATGCTACTGGTAAGGTTGACATCAATTCATTTGAAAAAGATTTGATTGTCCGGCTGTCCGATTTTGACGAGGTCATTCAAAAAGCCGCCGATACGCTGAGCCCCGCGCAAGTGGCGAATTATGTGTACGATTTGGTCAAAACGTACAATGCCTTCTATCAAAACAATCCTATTCTGAGCCAAGAGGATCAGAGTGTACGAAATTTCCGTTTGCAATTGTCACATATCACGGGCAAGACCATCAAGAAAGCTCTGCATTTGCTCGGCATCCAAGTGGTTGACCGCATGTAAAGCGTACAACGTTTCGCAAAACCGCGATTAGTGCAATAATTGCTGATCAAAGAGCTGAAGCAGCCATTGCGGTTTGCATCAGCTCTTTATTTTTAACCGAACAGTCATGATTATAGATTTCTTAAACAACGATTTAACCCATCTTCAACCCGAAACAGACTTTGACCACGCTGCCGTAAAGTTTGTGCAGGAATGGTTGTCGGACAGTCCGACGCTGAAAGTACAAACATCCGGCTCTACGGGCGTACCAAAGATCATGGAAGTTTCCAAACAAAAAATGGTGGCTTCTGCTCGCGCCACATTGCTGGCATTGGGATTGAAAACGGGCGACTCGACTTTGCTGTGTCTGCCGTTGGAATACATCTCGGGCCAAATGATGGTGGTTCGGGCAATGGTCGGGAAGTTGCGTCTTACCGTTGCGCGCACTTCCACGCGTCCTTTGGAGGGCGAGCTGCGCGAGGTTGATTTTGCAGCCATGACGCCGCTGCAAGTAGAAAATTCATTGGAACAATTGCGGCTCGTAAAGAAACTTCTCATCGGCGGAGCGGCCATCAATCCAAGCCTGAGGAAAGAGTTGGAAAAACTACCGACGGAGGTGTACGAGACCTACGGCATGAGCGAGACTTTATCTCATATTGCCTTACGAAAAATAGCACCCGAAAGCGAAGAGTATTTCACAATATTTGACGGCATCGACATCGACACAGACGACAGGAGTTGTCTGTTGATCTCAGCGCCTGATTTGTCCGACGAGAAAATACAGACCAACGATATTGTCGAAATAAAAGATGGAAACCGATTCCGATTCATCGGCCGTGCC
The DNA here is from genome assembly GCA_003852805.1 of Chryseobacterium sp. GTDB lineage: Bacteria > Bacteroidota > Bacteroidia > Flavobacteriales > Weeksellaceae > Elizabethkingia. The sequence goes on along the minus strand of RDDY01000162.1, from coordinate 1,103 downwards.
GATAATGTTCTCAACAGCGGCGGGGTAAAAGTCTCACCCGAACAGTTGGAACAACTTGCGCGGCACCGGATAGAGCGCGAGGTAATCTTCGCAGGCGTGGAAGACGAGAGCCTCGGCCAACGCATCGTCGCCGTGGTAGAGGGAGCGCGCGACCCCGAGATCGAGGAACAAATCAATGCGCTGCCGTACGCCAATAAACATCACCGACCGAAGGAGATTTTCTTTGCAGAGGAAATGCCGCGTACACCGAACGGTAAAATCCGCCGCGGTGAATTATCGGAGTGGGTCCGCGGGCAGCAGTAACAGCCCATGAGAGACTTTCGTTCCGAAATCACTTACAAAACTTCGCGCAGCAGTGGCGCGGGCGGTCAAAATGTTAACAAGGTAGAGACGGCCGTTACCGCGCGATGGTGGGTACAGGCATCCCGGTTTTTTGACGAAGCCGAACAACAGCGGATCTCGGAAAAGCTGCGCAACCGCATCAACAGTGACGGTTATCTACAGGTTACTTCCCAAGAGGCGCGGACGCAGCTCGACAATAAAAGCATCGCCACAGACCGAATGCTGAAACTGGTAACTGATGCCTTGTCCATTCCCAAAAAGCGGCAAAAGACAAAGCCCACAAAGGCTTCGAAAGAGCGGCGGATCCAAGCCAAGAAAATCATCTCCGAGAAAAAGCAAAACAGACGGTTCCGCATTTAACTCGTTGATTCATTTAACATTATAGCTGACGGATCATAGGTGATATTCTTATAAAAAAATCTGTTGCGCAGGCCGATAATTGCTGTATTTTAGCCGGAAAATTTTTGAATGAAGAAACTATTATTGTCTGCTGCAACGTTCATGACATTGTTGTCGTCTGCGCAGGAAACCGAGCCTGCCTCCAACGGCAAGATTTTCGCGATTGCCAATGCAGGTTATGCTTGGCGCGTTGCAGAAAAACCGGCGAATGATCACACCGGTTTTCGCAAGCATGTGGATGCTCTCAGCTCCGGCTTCAACTATGACCTTAACCTTTATTATCGTCTGGGGAACAGCACCGCGCTGGGCCTGAAATACAATCAGTTCAACAGTTCTGCAACTACAACCGTCACATTGCCCGA
>RDDY01000356.1 GCA_003852805.1 Chryseobacterium sp. | reverse complement strand
GAAATTAAGAACAATATCGCCGAGATTACATTCGGCACCGCTAAAAGCAATTCATTACCTGGTGCTATTCTCGAAAAATTAGCCCAGACTATCCTGGATGAAGCTGCCAAAAAAGAAGTAAAAGCCATTTTGATAAAAAGTCAGGGTGAAAAAGCCTTCTGTGCAGGCGCTAGCTTTGATGAATTGCTACAGATCGAAGAGTTGGAGACCTCCAAAACGTTTTTCGGCGGCTTTGCTAAAGTTTTGAATGCGATGCGAAAGTGCGGCAAAGTCGTGGTAGTTCGCGTTCAGGGCAAAACGACCGGTGGCGGCGTCGGCATCGCTTGTGGAGCCGATTACTGTTTCGCGACTAAGGATTCTGCCTTGGCATTGACCGAGTTGAACCTTGGCATCGGTCCGTTTGTTATCGGCCCTTACGTCGAAAGGAAAATCGGGAAATCACAATTTGCGGCAATGGCCATCGATGCAGATTTCCGTAGCGCTGACTGGGCAATGCAGCACAATATCTACCATTCGGTTTCCGCCAATATCGACGAGATGGATCAGGCGCTGGACGCATTTCTGCATACGCTTTCGGGCAGAAGCGATGACGCCTTGGCACTGATCAAAAAAGTCTCGTGGGAAGGCACGGATCATTTCGAAGAACTGATGCCCGAACGAATCCACATGAGCGCCAGTCTGATCCTCGAAGATTCTGCAAAGCAAAACATCGAAAAGATTAAGCAAAGACTCCGACAAAAATGAAAAAACTGTTTCTGATACCGATTTTACTGATGGCGTGCGCCAAGAATGAAGCGCCCGCGGACAACGGTACACCCGAAGATTCCATCGGTGTGGATGCCACTTATGTTCAGCCCGTAGACACAGTGCCGGCAGCTGACAGCAAAGCTTTGAGTCAGGATACTTTTGATAACGGTAAAACGGAAACCGAGAAAATAGTTGATGCCTCGCAGCTTCCCTTGGCTATTAAAGGCGAACTGTCGGGCGAACCGGGTCAGAAATTTACTTTGAAAATCAAAAACTTCAACGGCAATAATCTGAACGCCAAACTGCGTACCGATGAAAAAATGCAAAACATCCGCATCAATCAAATAAGAATGCCGGATGGAAGCTTCGACGGACCCTTTGGCCAAGACCTCAGTTATGAGACACCTCAGAAAGGCGAATATTGGCTGATCATCGGGCACAACTTAATGGCCGACGGCAAAATGAAAGGCGGCTTTACATTGGAAGTGAAATAATCTCTTTGACGCCGCGTTTATAAAAAGTCGAAATTCTTTACTATGAAAAATGCATTATTGACGGCAATTGTCGTGAGCGCTTTTGCAGATTCTTGCTCTACGGTGCAATCCATCGTCCAGTCGGGTTTCCCGTACACCACCAATGTTTTGATCTCAGCGGGCGTACCTGCCAATCAAGAAATATCGTCCACATCGGCAGCCAATAGCATTGCGACATCATTGGGTGCCTCTAACAATCAGGTAAAAGACATCCGGTTGTCATCCGCAAAGATTTCGTCGATGCAGACAGGCACCAATCTCGGTAACTTCCGCTCGGTGAAAATCTACCTTTCGGGCTCAGGAACGGGAGAAGTGTTGGTAGCGTCGAGAAACGATATTTCAAATGCGGTAACCGACAACCTCAGCTTAGATCCGGCTACTACAGCCACGCTTGACCGTATTATGAAAAGCAGCACCGTAAAAGTGCGGGTGGCTTACGTGCTGAAGAATGCGGCCACAACCGATATGAATCTGCGCGTTGCACTGATGTTCAGCAGTGTTCCTGTCAACTAAATCATAAGTGTTGCGCGTCAGGCTCTTGTTTTGGAATCAAGAACCAATGTGACAGGGCCGTCGTTCAGCAGAGAAACTTTCATGTCGGCGCCGAAAATTCCGCTCTCGATTTTGAGACTGCTTTTTCCGAGTTCGGTTTTGAAATATTCAAAAAGAGGAACGGCAAGCTCGGGCTTGGCAGCACGGATGAATGACGGACGATTGCCTTTTTTGTAATCAGCGATCAATGTGAATTGGCTGATGCAAAGGATTTCGCCGTTTTTGTCGATAACCGACAGATTCAGTTTTCCATCATCGTCGCCAAAGATGCGCAGGTTTAAAATTTTCTTGACCAACCAATCTGCGTCTTCTTGCGTATCCTCTTCATCTATGCCGATAAGTAGCAATAATCCGTAACCTATTTCGCCAACCGTTTCACCGTTAACCCTAACACTTGCGCCATTGACGCGCTGAGCCACTACTTTCATTAATAATCTACAATTGTAAGTGTGGAAGAAGCAGGATCGAAAGTATAGTTATACCTCTTGGGCGCTATCTTTGCGATTTTCAGAGGTTGGCCCGTCAGCAGCATCCATTCCGCGCCGTCTTGCGGACAGATGATTTTGATATCGTCTTTCACTTCCAGGGTGGTTTCCGGGCCCGGACACAGATGAGGAGCGTTGCGGTCATAGACGTTGAACCCCATAGTGGTACGGATGACGATCAGACCGCGGGTGCCCGATCCGGGGTCGTCAAGGTAAACCCAGCCGCCCGGATGTTGCAAGGGTTGGAACCGCGGTAGATTTAAAAAAACTTGAACCCCGACCTGTTGACGAGGAAAACAATTGACCGTTTCCTCGCGGCTCTCACAGCTCACGCCGGTTAATGCGCTGAAAGTCAGAATTAAAATAATCGGTATACGCCGCACGCCTGTGTTGATTATAAAAATTAGTTATATCTTTGCGTAAATTATCGACAAAGAGTATCCGGCAAAGGTCGGATATTTTATTTATATTAACATTAAATCAACGCGTTATGAGTTATGTGACCAAAGAAGGTTTGGAGCGTATGAAGGCCGAATTGGAGCAGCTGGAAACGGTAGAGCGGCCCAAGATTACTCAGCAGATTGCGGAAGCGCGAGACAAAGGCGATCTTTCTGAGAACGCCGAATATGATGCTGCAAAGGAAGCGCAAGGCATGCTGGAAATGCGAATTTCCAAGCTGAAAGACGTTATCTCCGGCAGTAAAATTATTGATGAAAGCCAGTTGGATACCAGTAAGGTTTCCATCCTGTGCACGGTTCGCCTCAAAAACAATGCAACCAATCAGGAACAGAAGTTTACACTCGTGCCCGACAATGAGAGCGACCTGAAAGCAGGGAAAATCTCCGTAAATACTCCTATTGCCAAAGGTCTTTTAGGCAAAACGGTGGGCGAGATGGCAGATATTGTTTTGCCGAACGGAAACAAGCTGGCATTCGAAGTGTTGGAAATCAGCCTCTAATAAATAATAAGGATGGCGAGTATATTCACAAAGATTGTAAACGGCGAAATTCCTTCTTATAAAATTATGGAGGATGAGAAGCATTTGGCTTTCTTAGATGCGATGCCGTTGGTGAAAGGCCACACGCTGGTAATCCCGAAACAGGAAACCGATCTGATCTTTGATCTGAACAGCGAAGCTTTCAAGGATTTGTTCGGGTTTGCCCAAAAGGTTGCGAAGAAACTAGGTACAGCCATTCCGTGCAAGCGCGTGGGCATAGCTGTCCTGGGTTTGGAAGTTCCGCACGCACATATCCACTTGATCCCGATGCAGAGCCAGCAAGACATCAATTTCGGCAATGAACGCTTAAAACTTTCGCCTGAAGAATATACAGAAATTCAGGAAAAAATCGTTAAAGCTTAACAACAACCTATTTCAATGACCGGCTAAGACTGGTCATTTTCACTCTTAATAGATAGCATTCAAGATTAGATGAATCCCAACCAATGTTCTTTCTGCGGCAGAAAACGCAATGAGGTAGAAGTGCTGGTTTCAGGAAACCAAGGCTTTATATGTAACAACTGTATAGAACAGGCACACGCCATGATAAAAGACGGCAGCAGCAACGCGAATACTGCCCCTGCAACCTCTCTGGACGAGCTGAAGAAACCCAAAGAAATCAAAGCTACACTGGATGAATACGTAATTGGCCAAGACCAAGCCAAGAAGCAACTGTCCATTGCGGTATACAACCACTACAAAAGGTTGTTGCACGCAGATCAGGAAAACCGCGAGGTGGAAATCGAGAAGTCGAACATCATTATGGTGGGCGAAACCGGAACAGGCAAAACCCTGCTGGCCAAGACAATTGCCCGCGAGCTAAACGTGCCCTTTTGTATTGTAGATGCAACCATTCTTACTGAGGCCGGTTACGTAGGCGAGGATGTAGAAAGCATTTTGTCACGCCTGTTGATGGTAGCCGACTATGATGTGGAACGCGCCGAAAAAGGGATTGTCTTCATCGACGAAATCGATAAGATTGCGCGGAAATCCGACAACCCGAGTATCACCCGCGACGTTTCGGGCGAAGGTGTACAGCAAGGTTTGCTGAAGTTATTGGAAGGCAGCATCGTCAATGTTCCTCCTCAGGGCGGTAGGAAACATCCGGACCAAAAATACATTCAGGTAAATACCCAAAACATCCTTTTCATTGCGGGCGGCGCTTTCGACGGTATAAAAGAGATCATCGAGCGCAGACTGAATAAACAAGCGATAGGCTTCAGCGCAGAAAAACTCAACAAAAAAGAAGAGGAAGAATACATTCTGAGCAACCTGAACGCTATAGATCTGCGGACCTTTGGTCTGATCCCCGAATTGCTGGGTCGTTTCCCGATCATCACACATTTGGAAAAGCTGACCAAGGAGACAATGGTGCGAATTATGAAGGAGCCAAAGAATTCCATAATCAATCAGTTTCGCGAATTATTTAAAATGGACGGCGTAGACCTCCGTTTCTCAGACGACGCCGTGGAAGAAATAGTGCTGGAAACCATTGAAAAAGGCTTGGGCGCGCGCGGATTGCGCGGCACCACCGAAAAGGTTTTGGAAGACTATATGTATGATATAGATGAAATAACGGAATTGCAACTGACCGCAGATATTGTGGCAAGGAAAATAAAATAGCCTTTTTTCTTGCTTTCTTAGGAAGAATGAATAACAAATCTTAATTTTGTCAGGAATAGGATATATTTTAACCTTAAAAACACATTGACATATGAGAAAAAAATTACTCGCGGTTGGTACGCTGACTGTTGCCACCGTGATCCATGCACAGGTTTTATCCAGCGTGGGTGATGGTGCGGAAGTTTACATCCAAGAAGGCACGCTGGTTTATAACGGAGGGGGCTTGCAGACCGTAGGGACAGGCAAGATCGATAACCGTGGAAATATTATGGTTGTAGGCACGTCTAGTGACGTTGTTCAAACAAGGACTACTGCCAACAGCAATAAAACAGATGGTGGTAATATCGTTCTTCGTTTGAATACTCCCAACAGTTATAGTAGTTCTACATACGGGCAGTTATATATAGATGGGATTGCTCAGGGCAATATAACCGCTACTGTGGATAAAGAGTACCGTGCGGCAAATCACGGAAGTTTCCAACAAATGGCTATGCCATTTTTTGAGAAAACTCTTGAGTCCCTCGCAACAGACTTGTTGCCGGCCGGTCAAGCGTTTACGACCAATGTCCGCGATGCAAACGCCGTTTATTATCGCAATAACGCGATGGTCCGCTTTGACCAAATCAAAGCACAAGGTGATTTCTTGGCGCGGGGAGACGGTATGAGATATTTCATTGTCGGCACACAACAGTGGGACGCAAGTAGTGCTGTCCGAACCATCAAAGGAAGACCATACGCTGCACAGGGGAACGTGGCATTGCAAGATTCAGGTCTTAATGTCGATTTCGGTGTCGGCGGTGTCAACTTAAATGCACACAGAGAACGCTATAACACCTATATCCAGGATCCGTTTGACTTGGCTGCCGGAGCATGGCAGGGAAACTACGGAAAAAACACTTATCAATTAGCAAATCCGTACTTCACGAATTTGGACCTGTCCAATATATTTGTGGATGAGACTAACGGCGATGGAAACTTCCTAAAGGACATTCAGGGCATTCGTTTCAGTGTTGAAAATGTTGTGTATAATCCCGCTACCGGTTCGTACGGCACTGGGTATGGTATGGTAACGTTCACGCAGGATGGGAATGGCAATCCGATAGCTGCAGGCGATATAAACAGACTTGTCATTAAGCCGATGGATGTCTTCGTGATTAAAATGAGGAATAATAGCAGTACCGATAGGGTTTTAAACTTCAATACACTCAGAAGATTTAACAGCAGTCCCAGAAACGCATCTACGCCATATTCAGTTACCGCTGCAAAAGGTGCTCAAAGTACAGTAAAGCAACTTGGAGTAATTGGTCTGGATGGAAACGGCAATGAGGTTGGCAGGACTTATATGGTTGCTTATGCAGGAGGAGTGACAGGGAAATCTGCGATTCCCAATACGCAAGCAACTGCTGATGTCGGTAGTTATATTGCAACACATGAGGAAAAACGAGAAGGTGGGATAGATCCTTTGCATACCTCGTCTTATATGTTGTACATCAATGAAGTTAACGACACGGATTTCCTTGGAAAAGAGATGCCATTGTCATTGTACGAAGGCAGAATTAAAAAATTGCGATTCGAAATCAGAGAAAATGCGAATCTGCTTGAGGATGGAACACAACAACTATCTAACGGTGAAAGTTTTTATTTCGGGTCAGGTAGCAAAGTTACACCGATTAAGCAAGGAATGGAACTGGCTGTCAATGATACCGATCTAAGACTATACTGGGGAAAACCCTCCGGCGTGCTTGGCACAGGGGATATGGTAAAACCCTCTCGTACACGTATCACGCGTGATCAATCTTCCAACTATTTGGTGATCTTTGATCCGGCTTGGAAAGCCGCAAAAGTAGATGTTTATGATATGGCCGGTAAACTGATCAGATCTGAAAAAGATGTCAGTACATCTTCCCATTATATTATTCCTTTGGATGGTGCGCCAAGGTCCGGCTATTTGGTTAAGGTAACCGGTGCAAACGGAGAAGTCGTAACACAAAAGATTCTCAAATAAATCAATGATGATAAAATCGAAGTTAAAAAAAGGCGTGACCGCTGCCCTGATGCTGGTTGTAGCATTTATTTCCGCTGCGCAGCAGCCTACATTTTTTGAAAATAGCGGAACGGCGCAAGTTCCGGTGGAAGAACCTAAAACCGAAGATGTCGCTCCCGGTACTCAAGTGCCGATCGATATGTATGAATTTGCACTTCTTACAGTAGCAATTATGTTTTTGTTATATTTCGCTTGGAAATACCGCAGCCGTTTAGCGAAAGCTTAAAGGCAAAAGAATATATTGATAGACAAACCCGCAGTTAGTTTTGTGGGTTTTATTATTTTAGCCCTATGAAAAAAAGTATTTTGCTCTTAGGCGGGTTTTTGCTAACTACAACGGCAACCGCACAGTATAAAGTGGAGGTAGATCTAGGACAGTATCCCGTAAAGGAAGCTTATCTGTACGAGACCAACGGTTCAAAAGAAGTTATTGCGCAACGCCAAAAGGCGGCAAACGGGAAGATAACCTTCAATTATCCGAAGAACTATGCGGGAATGATGAAACTCTATTTTCCCGAGAGTAATGAGGCGTTCAATTTCATTACGGAAAATCAGGATGTGAAGGTCAAGCTGGGCAGCAATAATGGAAAGATATCTTCGATCGATTATCAAGATGAACCCAACCGCATTCTGGCAGTGGTGCAAGACCAACAACGGAAGAAAGAGCAGATTTTGCCAGTCTTGGTTCAGATGGTTTCATTTTATAACAGCGACACAGATTTCGGCCGCGCCATTCGGAAAGAGATTGATGCGTTAAATACGACTGCCGCTCCCGACCTCAGCCGTTATCCGTTCCTTAACTTCTACACCAACAATTACAGCAAATACGCGGGTAAAGATCAAAGTTTGACGCGCGAAGATTTCATCAAATTCTTTGCGAACAGCAATTCTTATTTGGAGCGTTCCGCAATAATGCGCCCGGCATTAATGAATTATCTGTCGTTGTCGTCCGAAGAAAATATGACGCAGGATATCGACAAATTGTTGGACGCGGTTTCTTTGGAGTCTCCGCGCGGTCAAACAATTTTATCTGAGCTGATCGACATTTTCGACATGTATGGTATGGATACTTACAAAGATCAGTATCTGGCGAAGGCCAACTCGCTTACCTGCACCATCAATGATCGTCTGGCTTCTACCATTCGGTCGAACAAGAATGTCGCCCTCGGATCTGTACTGCCCAATTATACGTTTAACCGCGCCTACAACACAAAAGCGAAGTCCATTTACGATGTCAAAGCCAACAAGAAGTTGATTATGTTCTGGGCATCGATATGTTCTCATTGCGAGGCCGAACTGCCAAAGATAATGGAGAACTACAAAGCGCTGAAGGCCGCAGGTACAGAAGTGATTGGGCTCTCATTGGACAGCGATGCGGTACGCTTTGCCGAGCGCGCACAGATGCTTCCATGGATCAACGACAGCGAGCTGAAAGGATGGAACAGCAGCGTGTCCGAGCTTTACAATGTGAGAGCCACGCCTACCTATCTGATCTTGGATGCCAACAATAAGATTATCGACAAGCCAAGGAACTTTGCGCAAGCTTTGGCATTCTTGCAAAAATAATTTGTGTGGAAATGCGAATAATTATTATATTTGCACCACTCAAATGGCGAGGTAGCTCAGATGGTTAGAGCGCAGGATTCATAACCCTGAGGTCACGGGTTCAATTCCCGTCTTCGCTACAAATCCCGGCAGTAATGTCGGGATTTTTGCTTTTAATGCTATCATCCGATTGGTGCAGGATTCATATCCGCTACGGAGAACAAGACCTCAATTTCTCTGGTTCTCGACGACACAACGAAACTCAGTGCACAGCGCCGACCTCTTGCTTTCAACTGCCTCCCAATTTATAGCGGATAAACTCATCCGAGGTATTCATTGGTGAATTGTGATCTGTGAGTCTACTCCGAATTACGTTCAGAAAATCTCGGCAGACGATACCGAAAGGCGACTTTAACAGTGGAGACGGTTATGCAATATATTCCGAAAATAAAAGTTATAACGCGTTTAACCGAAACCTATTAACGGTTCACCTGCAATCGCTGATGGATATTGGTTATTTAACGCCTCTCATTGTTCCTGATGAATTATGTTTAGACGCTGATTGTTTGATTAAAAAGCTTGCTTTAGATAATAATTTGATATACTTTTGTCATGCTTATGAGGGATTGCATCCCGGTAGGCATAAATTTTTTTCATCATTTGTGTTTTTTGGATTGCATCTTCGGGTGCAATCTTTTTTGTTTCTCGTAGGCGTCCAATAGACGGACGAAATGGTTATAGGTTACAGAACCCTCCTGGCCGTTTATTTTCAGAAAAAGGTTGTTGGTTACTGACAGTACCGCAGCGAGCCAACTCCTGTTTTCATCAACAAAGCGCTGTTCCGCATTTATATCGCGGTGTAATGCGGGCGGAAAGCTATCCATAAAATTTTTGACAAAGTCTTTGTCGTGACGCTTGATATTGGCCAATAAATTTTTCAATACGAAAAGATAGTTGCTGTATTGCAGATCGGGATTGTCGGATTGTAAGGCGTTTAGAAAACCGATGAAACTTGCTTCTTGCTCTCGGGCGTACCCCAATTGATGTGCAGCTTCGTGCGCAATTGTGGCGGGCACAAAACTGTGCGGAAGATGTTTGTTGAATTGCGCCTCGGCCGTAAACGGATTGTAGTAACCGAGGATGCCCGTTTGCGATAGAATTCCACTATACAGACTTTCCTTCACGGAAACAACCTTGTTTGTGAGATTGTCGTTGAAAGGAGCGGGCAGATTGCGTTGATTATCGACGATGTGTTTCTTCAGTTCAGGATCGGAGATCCGGAAAACTCCGTCGTTATCTTCTGCCACGCGCGCTCGTGCTGCGGTAGCCAGCCGGAGATATTTATAAGCATAATCTTTCAGGTTGTCTAATTCCACCGTTGTACTTGGCAAGCGACTGTCCAATGGCGGTCGAAAATACATCATGCCCCAGAAAATCTGATAAAAAAAGAATACAAAGTTGATAAGAATCAACAATGACCGCAGCGCCTTTTTCGACGAGAAACTTTTATACAACAGCGCCATTCCGGCCAAAATTATAAGAATATAGAGAACATCGCCCACCGAAAACGGCACACCGCCGAAGAGCTGTTGGTGGAGTCCTTTCTGCCGTTGGAAAAACGCTGTAAAGAGAGAAACGGCCTGTGGTATCCGTTGCAGGATTTGGAATAAAATAAATTGGGCAAACAAAATGCTCGCCCAAAATATTCTTGTTTTATACACCGGTTTGTTACTGCGCTTCATCTTTCTTTTGCTCTAAGGTAATGCCCTGCAACTTCAATATGCGCGTTACGCGCACGGCATAAAATGCGAGGTACGCAAAGCAGAGAACTCCCACAATAAAGCTGGCATGGATATTCGTCATGTCCGCAATCTTGCCTTGAGCAAAACTTACAATGCCTCCGCCCATAATCATCATGATAAGAAGGCCGCTTCCCTGATTCGTGAATTTTCCCAAGCCGTTGATCGCCAGCGCAAAGATGCACGGCCACAAGGTGCTGCAAAAAAGCCCGACACTGGTGAATGCATATACCGATGCCATTCCTGTGGTAAACATGCCCGTCAAAAGTGCAATGATTCCCATAACAGAGAAAATCAAAAGCATCCGCGCGGGATTGCCTTTGCTGGCGATGTCACCAAAAATCATGACCAAGATTACCAGTCCATAGATGTAGAAATGGGAAAGGTCATGCCGCGCAATGGCATTGACCAAAAGAAATACGCCAAAAGCCAAATACGGCGCCAAAAACCGAGCGATCTTCTGAGCGCCCGCACGAAAGTCGAACGCTTCTACTGCGCCGGTCCATCGGCCGATCATAAGGCTTGCCCAATAAAGTGAAATATACGGCGCGATGCTCTTTGTGTTGAAACCCAGCGCGCTTTCCATATAAGCGGGCAGGTTGCTGGGCGTGGCCACTTCTACCCCCACGTAGAGGAAGATGGCAATCATCCCCAAAACCAACTGCGGATATTGCATAACCGATGTTCGGTGTTCTCCCGGTTGATCCTCGGAAGTGTCTTCCTTGATGGTGGGCGTAATGGCCGGCAAATTGGAAAATTTCAGAAGAACAGCCACCAATAAAAACGCAGCGCCCAAAATAAGATAAGGAATTTTGACACTCTCGATGCTTGCATCCGTATTGGCAGCGGTTGCCGACCCGAAGATGGCAAAGGAAACGATCAACGGACCGATGGTGGTGCCCAAGTTGTTGATGCCGCCTGCCATCGTCAGTCGTTGGGAACCGGTCTCGACCGGGCCGAGTTCGATGGCCAACGGATTGGCTACAATTTGCTGGAGAGAAAACCCGAGCCCGACAATAAAAAGCGCGCTGATCATCAGCAGGAAAGAGCCCGCATTGGCGGCCGGATAAAAGAGAAGCGTGCCCGCCGCAGAAATCAGAAGGCCGGCAATCAAAGCGTTTTTATAACCGATTTTGTTGATTAAATCTTGTCGAATACTTCTCGAGATCAGCATATAAATGAGGGAGCCTACCGTATAGGCCACGTAGAAGGCCACCGCCACCAGCTGACTTTGGCTCTGTGAAAGCCCGAAGGCGTTTTTAAAAACAGGAATCAGGATATCATTGCTGGCGGCAACAAAGCCCCAAAAAAAGAAAACGGTTACCAGCGGAACAAATTGGCCCCAGTTGGTCTGTTTAGAGTATTTGGACATTCAGGTTATTGTTTTAGTTGAAACAAATATATCAAAATTCGTCGCCCAGCGAGCGGAGCATCAGAGAGTAGGCTTCTTTTTTCAATTCTTCCTCCGCAGCGGGAGCCAATACGGCGTTTAGATAAACATCCACCGTTCCGGGATAACCTTTAGAAAGCGAAAAAGGAAACATCTCTTTCAAGCCGCGAAAGGTGTAAACGGCAATGGGAAAACGGTGCTTTGCCGATAGTGTAAATGCTCCGTCTTTGAAGGGAGCCAATACTACCGATGTCTCGTCGGGCACGCCGCCTTCGGGGAAGATGACAATGTTTTGGCCCGCAGCCATCCGTTGTGCACATAGTTTATACACCCGCGCTCTGCTGCGCAGGCTGCTTCGATCCACCATCACGCAGACTCTTCGGTAGACCGTTCCGAATACGGGAATCTTCTCCAACTCCTTTTTGCCCACAAAAGAAATGGGATGATGCGGATGCAGTATACACATCAGCATAATATCCATGATGGAAGTGTGGTTGGAAATCAGGATGTATTGCAGTTCCGGTTTTAGCCGTTCGTCGGTTCCCCGATGCAGCTTGTACCGGAAGCCCATGCCGTAAAAAATAATCACACACCACAGCCGCATGAAAAAGTAGCTGCGTCTGAACCAAGCTGCCCTAAAAGAAAAGAGATAAACAAAAGGACCGCAGATTATTGTGGCAATCAGCGCCACCATCACAAACCACAGCCGCCAAGTATAGTTAAGAAATGCAGTCATAGCCGCATATTACAAAAAATCAGCCATTGAAAACCAACCTTTTCTTGATGGAATAGTTCACCAACGAGACGACAATGATGGCAACTGCCTTGCTCAGCATAATCGGGCTCAGAGTATAGAAACCAAAACCGATGGGGGAGAGAAAAACCTTGTGATACAATAAGTTGAAAAATGCAAGACTAAGTAAGGTAGACAGCAGTGAAAACGCCATGAAGTAAGTGAATTCGCGCCGGCGAGAATGCCGGCCTTGTTCAAAAACAAAGCGGATGCTGAGCCAATAATTGACGAGAATGGCCAAAAGGGTGGACAAAACATTGCTGATCGGGTAGACGATACCGTTCCAGTTGCGCTCGTGCGGAATGAAATCCGGGATAAACGAACTGAAAGCCTTCATCAATAAAATCTCGACCGCCGCACTCAAACCGCCGGCAATTATAAAAAAGATTATCTGACGTTGTCTGATCAGCAATGCTCTCATCATAAAATAAAGTTGCAAAGTTATAGCTTTTGTTAAAAATATGGTAACGGAACGTTAAACTTATTGGAAGCTCGGAATAATTCTCTACATTTAAATTCATGAAATGAAAACCGAGCTGCTATGAAAACACTGACTCCCACTAAGTTTGTCGGCTGCGCGACAAAAATTGATGAGCTGAAGCGTCGCAGTCCGCGCTTCCTGCGGATCTTTTCCGAGTATACCACGATAACGGACGAGATCTGGAACCTCCAGACCGGTGCCGAAGCCTTAGTGACAGATGATTTCCTGAATGCCATAAAAATGCAGGCAGCCTGCTTGGAAGACGAGATAGAAGATTGGCTGTCCGTAGACGATTGGCGTGAAGAAGGAGGCACGGCATAATTTTTCGTAATTTAGCTGCCCAAATTTTCTCTATGATAGCGATTGTTGATGGCGGTTCTACCAAGTGCGACTGGGTGATTCTGGAAGCAGACGGCACAGAGGTGATGCAGACGGAAACGGTCGGCTTCAATCCAAATATTATCGAGCCGGGGCTGATCTCCGTTGAGATTCACAACAACAAAGCGCTCGAACTGATAAAAAGCGCCATCACGCATATTTATTTCTACGGCTCCGGGTGCGGCACAAAAGAGAATTGCGAAACGGTAGAGCGCGAGCTGCGCATCGTATTTCCGTCAGCGAAGATCTTGGTAAAGGAAGACCTGACCGCAGCGGCCTATTCTGCGTATCGCGGCACACCGGCCATTGTCTGCATTTTGGGCACAGGTTCCAATTCCTGCTATTTTGACGGAGAAAACCTTCGGCGGGAACTGCCTTCATTGGGTTTCTTGATCGGTGACGAGGGCAGCGGCAGCGCCATCGGCAAGCAGCTGATTCGTCGTTACTTTATGGAAAAGCTCCCGTTTGATCTGCACGAACAGTTTACCGAGCTTTATCGCTTGGAAATAGACGAATTGCTGCAGAACATGTTTCACAACCCCAGAGTGAATGCATACTTCGCCGAGTTCACCCGCTTCGTTGTCGACCGCAAGACGCATCCTTATTTTCAACAGATGTTGATAGAAGAATTTCAAAATTTCTTCGAGTATCAGGTGCTGCCATACCGGGAGAACCGCAGTGCCGAGATCAATTTCATAGGATCAATCGCGTATTTTTTTGAAGACAGCTTGCGTGCTGCTGCGGCGGCTTTCCATCTCAATGTAGGAATGGTTGTACAAAGACCTATCGAAAATTTGGTCAACTACCATCGGGAATACATACTGCCGAGTGTAGTATAACATGAAATAAGGCATCGCCTTTCATTATTAATTTTTAATAAACAATATGTCCGAAAAGAAAAGCAGAGACTTGGAGATCTTTAGACAAGCAGCTCTTGATTACCATAAAACAGAACCGAAAGGGAAAATAGAAGTCATACCGTCCAAACCGCATTCCACGCAGCGCGACTTGGCATTGGCATATTCACCGGGAGTGGCTGAGCCTTGCATGGAGATCTATCGCGATCCGTCAAAAGTGTACGACTATACCGGCAAAGGAAACTTGGTGGCCGTTATTTCCAACGGTACCGCAGTTCTTGGTCTGGGCGATATCGGTGCCGAGGCTTCAAAACCCGTGATGGAAGGCAAGGGATTGTTGTTCAAAATATTTGCAGATATCAATGTTTACGACATCGAGATCGATGAGACCGATCCCAATAAGTTCATTGATGTCGTAAAGGCCATTGCGCCCACTTTCGGCGGTATAAACTTAGAAGACATCA
>RDDY01000240.1 GCA_003852805.1 Chryseobacterium sp. | reverse complement strand
AACGCTTGCATCAACTTTGCCAGCTTTTCATTGAGAGCGAAGAAAAGATTGACACCGAGCGAGAAGTTGGAACCATACAAAAAAGCACTGCCGGTCTCTGCCGTAATTTTCTCTATTTCGCCTCTGCGATGAAGCCAACCCGTGGTACCCGAAACGACGGGAACGCCCGCTTCCAAACAAGTTTTTATATTGCCGAAGGCTGCATCGGGGTTGGTAAATTCTACCGCCACATCGGCACCTTCAATGTCTTGCGCGGTAGGCGTTGTCGTCAACCGCGCCACAATTTCGTGTCCGCGTTCTTCGGCAATTTCGGCAATGGCTTTTCCCATTTTACCATAACCGATGAGAGCTATTTTCATATCAGAATCTATAGTTTAAGGTAAGAGCCGCCTTGTTCATCTTACTGCCTTCGTCGTAAATGACGGACGGCGACAGGGCAAGGTCAGGATCGCGATGGGCCTCGTACAAATGAGCGTCCACCACCGCGTCCACAATATTCAGGATATAGATGCCTGCCGTGATGGCAATTGTGTAATCGCGCTGCCGTTTTGCTTGGTCTTGTCGGTTGCCCAACACCTCGGCCGTAACGCCACGAATATCCGAGAACTCATGCGGCAGGCCGTTGAGCTCGGCTACAAAAGCTTCGCGATAACGGCGGTATTGTTTATTGTTCCAAACAATGACGCCCGCGCCGGTGCCGATGGCCGCGTAAACAATCGGTATTTTCCAATACTTGCGATTGTAAAACTGACCCAAGCCCGGCAACACCGCACTGTAAAGCCCGGCCTTTATAGGGCTGAAAGTGCGGATATCTGCCGGCGCATTGCTCTTTTCTATATCCGCCAAAACCTCGGCGCCGGACCGTGCCGCGCGCAGGGTGTCGGTAGGATATTGCTCTACCCGAATACTGTCGTTCGGGCGAACCTGTGCCTTGAGGCCAAAACACAGCAGAAAAAATGTACAAAGCAGAAACTTAGGCATCAACCTAAAATTTTCAGAATATTTTCGAGCTGTTCTTCCGAGTCGAAGTCCAGGATGATTTTGCCTTTTTTTCCTTTGCCCGAGGATTTTATCTCAACATTCATTTCAAGATTATCGGCTAAGCTTTTCTGCAAACGTCTCAAATGATTCGGCAATTCCCGCGGCGCTTTTGCCTTTGCGGGTGCTTTCATTTTGGCCGCCAGCATTTCGCTTTGACGGACATTGAGTTTTTCATCGACGATTTTGCGGAACAATTCTTCTCGGTCGGCTTCCTCGTTCAAGCCCAAAATAGCGCGGCCGTGTCCCGCCGAAATCTCGCCCGAACGGATGGCGCCTTGTATTTCGGGATTCAACCTTAACAAACGCACGGCATTGGTAATGGTGCTGCGCTCTTTGCCCACGCGACGGCTGAGGTCTTCCTGCGTAAGTCCTATCTCATCTAAGAGACGCTGGTAGGTAAGCGCGATCTCTATCGCATCGAGATCTTCGCGCTGGATATTTTCCACCAGTGCCATTTCCAAAAGCTCTTGGTCGTTTACCAAACGCACGTAGGCCGGAACGCTTTTCAGTCCCGCAATCTTGCTTGCGCGGTAGCGGCGTTCACCGGAGATGATGATGAACTTTTCGCCATCTTTTCTGAGCGTTACGGGCTGGATGATCCCCAGACTTTTTATGGAAGCCGCCAATTCATTGAGCGCCGTCTCGTCGAAGAAGGTACGCGGCTGATCGGGGTTGGGACGGATGTCGCTTATATCCACCTCTAAGATGCTCCCGACCAACTTATCGGCGCCGGCGTCGGTAGCCGAATTTATACTCCCTTTGGGTTCCGCGCTGAGGATTGCTCCCAGGCCGCGGCCCATTGCTCTTTTTTTATCTTTCAACTTTCTCTCTCTTCTTGGTGGTTTTCGGTTCGTTCTTTAACAAAACTTCCTCGGCCAGTTGTATGTACTGAATGGCCCCTTTACTCTCGGCATCGTAACGGATGATGGACTCACCGAAGCTGGGTGCCTCGCTCAGGCGCACGTTGCGGCTGATCACGGTTTCAAAAACCATGTCGGGGAAATGGGTGTTCACTTCTTCCACCACCTGATTGCTCAGGCGCAGACGGCTGTCATACATCGTCAACAGAAGCCCTTCAATGTCCAGATCGCCGTTGTGAATGCGCTGCACATTTTTAATGGTGTTCAGCAATTTGCCCAAACCTTCCAGCGCAAAGTATTCGCATTGTATGGGTATAATGACCGAGTCTGAGGCGGTAAGCGCATTGATGGTGATAAGGCCGAGGCTGGGTGCACAGTCGATGATGATATAATCATACTCATTCCGCACTTCGGTCAGGGCTTGCTTCAGCATATACTCGCGATCTTCTTTGTCCACGAGTTCAATCTCTGCTGCCACCAAATCAATGTGCGACGGAATGATATCCAAGTTGGGCGAAGAAGTGGGGACTATACAGTCTCTCACATCCACGCTGTGCTCCAATACATTATAAGTAGAATAACGGATCTCGTCAATGCCCAAACCGGATGTGGCGTTCGCCTGCGGGTCGGCATCGATAATCAATACTTTCTTCTCCA
>RDDY01000232.1 GCA_003852805.1 Chryseobacterium sp. | reverse complement strand
TGGTTAAGCTTTAAAATAAATTATTTTTGCAGGAGAAAGCTGTCCGTTGAAAAAATCACTGATCTGTTTTGCGTTTTTTGCAGCTGTTTCGGGGTCGGCCCAAACGGGCAGCAGCGTGTTCAATTTTTTGAACATCCCCACCGCACCGCGGCAAGCGGCTCTGGGCGGTGACGCCATCTCCGTACGCGATTACGATGCCAACTTCAGTGCAATAAATCCCGCTCTGATGAATGCGGAGATGGACAAGATGATCTCGCTGAACTTTGCTTCTTATTTGGCAGATGCCAAAATCGGAAGTGCAAATGCCGTAAAAGATTTGGGTGCGGGACATTTGGCATCGCTCAACCTAAAATATCTGGATTACGGAAATATGCCCAGAACCGACGAATACGGCAACCAACACGGCAGCTTCGGCGCTATGGACGCTGCGGTAGGCCTGGGATACGCTTTTCAGTTCGAGGACAACTGGACGGTAGGTGCCAACGTGAACTACATTACCTCTAAGATCGATCAATTTTCTTCTTCCGCTCTGAGTCTGAACACCGGCATCAGCTACCACCACGCGCAGCGGAAAGAAACCGCGTCTTTGGTATTGCGAAATATCGGCGCGCAGATCAAAACTTACAACGGACAAAGAGAAGATCTGCCGTTTAGGATAGACATCGGTTACACAAGGATTTTGCCCGAGTTTCCCGTTGCCGTTACCGTCACGGCGCATGATCTTCAGCAATTCAACATCTCCTCGCCTGTCCGAAATGACGGTCAAGAAGTAAACTTCATGCGCAAAATCACCGATCATTTGAGTTTGGGAGCAGAACTGTTTCCCGAGCAGTCTTTCAATCTCCGGTTAGGTTACAACGTGCGGCGCGGCGGAGAATTGGCTGTGGAAGACCAACGCAGCTTCACGGGATTATCGGCAGGCTTTGGCATCAAGATCTCGTCTTTCCGTTTTGACTACGCGCACGTACGCTATCACAACTCTTCCAATGTCAATCTGTTTGGCATTTCCCTCGATCTTTATCAACTAAATGGTGACCGCAGATGAGAAAACCCAACATTGCCATAGACGGCTATTCTTCCACCGGAAAAAGCTCGATTTCAAAAGTGATTGCCGAGAAGCTAGGACTGATTCATTTGGACACCGGCGCATTGTACCGCGGCATCACTTATTACGGATTGCAATACTGCAACCAAGACGGTGCGGTGGATATGGAATGCCTGATCGATAAGTTGCCCGAAATTATTTTGGAGTTCAGAAAGGCGGATAACGAGTTGGTTTTATTTCTGAACGGTGTAGAGATCAGCCACGAGATCAGAGAACCGAGAATAGCCAACGAGGTAAGTAAAGTTGCAAAGGAACCGGCGATACGGCAGTTTTTGTTGAGCTCGCAACGGTCCATGGCTGCAAACGGCGGTGTCATTATGGACGGACGCGACATAGGCAGTGTTGTATTGCCCGACGCCGATTACAAATTCTTCCTTACAGCCGCCGTAGAAGAGCGAACTTCCAGAAGGCTGAATGAACTGCTGCAGAGCGGTATAGAAACCACCCACGAGGAGGTTATGCAAAATCTTATGCTGCGCGATAAAATAGACAGCGAGCGCGCCGTGGCACCTTTGACGCAAGCCGCCGATGCCATCTTGGTAGACAATACTCATATGGATAAAAGGCAGACCATAGATTACATCCTGTCTTTTATCACCAAATAGAAACTATTTGAGAATGCCTCCGTTTTTTGGTATGTTAATTGTTTAGATAGTAGCAACTGAAAGATTCAGCATAAAAAAGAAATCAAATATTAACTCTAAAAATTCAAAACGATGAGTAAGGGAAACAATTCAGCAAGTGTATTGGCAGGACTATTGGCAGGCGCCGCAGCAGGCGTGATCTTGGGTATGCTTTACGCTCCTGAAGAAGGCAAAGAAACAAGAAAAAAGATCAGAGAGAAAGCCGGCGACCTGAAAGACCAAGCCATGGATCAATACAACTGCGTTGCAGATAAAGTAAAAGATCAGTACGACAGCGTTATGGAAACAGCCAACAATGTGGTATCCAACGTGAAAGAAGGCTTCGAGAAATACAAAGATCAGGCTATGGACAAAGCCGGCGATGTGGCCAAAGATGTTCAAACCGAACTGGACGGCCTGAAATAGTCGACGGTCGAAAAGACACCTGAGGGCTTATATCATAAGCCCTTTTTTTTATCAAAATAAACACATAGAGAGCCATGTTAGAAATTGTTAAGGATTATGCCATAAAAAAACTCGATCTGCTGAAGCTGGAAGCAACAGAAAAATCGGTAACAACTGCCGGTGCCGTTACGGTAGGCGTTTTGGCAGCCTTTACTGGATTCTTCTTCTTTATATTGCTGAACATAGCGCTGGGATTTATCATTGGCCGCGCTTTGAACAGTTACGGCTACGGTTTCCTGATAATGGCAGGTTTCTATCTACTGCTTATGGTCTTGGCACTGGTCTTCTCAAAAAATATCAAGAGAACGGTTGCCAATAAACTTCTAAAGGCTTTGAATTAATAAACACAAATTATTATGGCCACAAAATATAACGATCTGGACGAACTGCGCAG
>RDDY01000194.1 GCA_003852805.1 Chryseobacterium sp. | reverse complement strand
TTAACGCATCGATAAAACTTTCCCGGCTAAACTCCGGTGTTTGCATTTCTGCATTTTCCAAATGGCTGACTTCCACATTCTGTGATTTGCGGCAGCCGTTGGTATCGAGGAAGTCACGGCTGAGGTCCACAATCTTTTCTCCGCGCCAAAACATCTGCATTCTGCCGGTATTCGTAACTGTGGCCACCTGTACAGCATTGATATTTTCAGCCCTGCACAGTTCTATAAAATGTTCTCTGTCTTTTGGATCGATTACTACGGCCATCCGCTCCTGAGATTCAGAAATAGCGAGTTCGGTACCGTTCAATCCGTCGTACTTCAGAGGCAGCACATCGAGATTGACATCAAGAGAATCTGCAATTTCACCAACGGCAACGGATACTCCGCCTGCGCCAAAGTCGTTTGATTTTTTTATCAACCGTGTCACTTCAGGATTGCGGAACAAGCGTTGAATCTTGCGCTCCTCCACCGCATTACCTTTTTGCACTTCGGTACTCAATGTCTTGATGCTGGTCTCGTCTTGTTCTTTTGAAGAGCCGGTGGCTCCGCCCACGCCGTCGCGCCCTGTGGCTCCGCCCAAAATAATTACCGCATCACCCGAAACAGGTTTTTCGCGGCGAACCCAAGAAACCGGAACGGCGCCGGCCACGAAGCCGACTTCCATTCGCTTGGCCCGATATCCTTCATGGTAAATCTCTGACACCTGCGTGGTGGCCAAACCGATTTGGTTGCCGTAAGACGAGTATCCGTTGGCGGCTTCGCGCGTGATTCTACGCTGTGGCAATTTCCCGGGCAGCGTTTCTTCCACAGGCTCCAGAACGTCTGCCGCACCGGAAAGACGCATCGCTTGGAAAACGTAGGAACGTCCGCTCAACGGGTCACGAATGGCACCGCCCAAACAGGTGGACGCACCACCGAATGGCTCGATCTCCGTGGGGTGATTGTGCGTCTCGTTTTTGAAAAGCAGATACCACGGTTCTTTTTTACCATCGTACTCGGCTTCAATGGCGACGGTGCAAGCATTGATTTCGTCTGAAATAACCAAATTATCGAGCCGGCCGTTTTTGCTGAAATAACGACCGCAGACCGTAGCCAAGTCCATTAATGATATTGGTCTGGCTTCGCGCCCCAATTCTTTTCTTTTTTCGAGATAATCGCTGAAGATGTTCTCTAAGGTCTCTTTGAAATCGCCCTCAAATTTGATATCCGTCAACGCGGTTTCAAATGTTGTATGACGGCAATGGTCGCTCCAATAGGTATCCAAAACCTTTAACTCCGTTTCGGTAGGGTTGCGGTCCTCTTGCTTGAAATACTGTTGAATATGTAAAAGATCATCGAAGTCCAGCGCAAAACTGTGTTCGTTGAAAAATATCTTCAGCTGTCCTTCCGTCAGATCTTTGAATCCTTCGTAAACCGGAACTTCTAGCGGCTGCGCTTGTTCGGGGATTTCCAAAATCGACAGGTCTTTCTCACGAGACTCAACCTTATTGATGAGCAACTCCTTTATCTTTTGCAACTCGGCGTCATCGATATTGAAAAACTCGATTAACCGACCGCTACGCACTATGGCATCTTCTGTATCCGTAAGCAGCGAAATACATTCCTCAGCCGAATCTGCGCGCTGGTCAAACTGCCCGGGCAAAAACTCGGTGGCAAAGAAACGGCCGGTCGCAGGATTTTCTTCATGTAGAATATCGGTTACCGGATCGGCAAAAGTAGTGTGCACCACCTTGCGAAAATCTTCATCAGGAACGCCGAAAATGTCATAAATATTATAGACTTTGACGCCGGCGTCGGCGTTTATGGTTTTGATTTCATCGTAAATCTTAGGGCTCTCGATATCGAAAATAGGTCTTTTCTCTACAAAAATTCTTCTGTCCATAGGGAGATATATTTCTGACTTTGGCTTATAGTCAGATTAAAAAATGCAGCCGAAAAAGCTGCACACAAGATTATACTTTAAGGTCGGCTTTGAGACCGATCAATTCCGAATATTTATCGATGATGGGCTGAGCCTCGGTTTTAATGAATTCTTCTGTCTGTATCGGTGCAAAGCCGATGAAGTTTTTGGGATCCAAAACATCTGCCAGCTTTGATGTGTTCATTTTCAGACGATCGTCTTTCAAGATTCGCTCCAGCAGATCGTTTTCTTTGCCTTCCATCTTCACGTTCTTGGAAGCTTCCATAGAATGTTGGCGGATGATTTCATGAATCTCCTGACGGTCACCGCCCGCTTTCACTTCTTCCATGATGATGTATTCCGTTGCCATGAACGGAAGCTCTTCTTTGATATGCTTGTTTATCCGATTCTCATAAACCACCAAACCATCCACGATATTGTTCCAAATCAACAATATGGCGTCCACGGCCAAGAAGGCCTGCGGAATGGTAAGGCGCTTGTTTGCGGAATCGTCCAAGGTTCTCTCAAACCATTGTGTAGCTGCCACCATTGCTGAACTGGAGTTAAGCGACATTACGTATTTTGCCAGCGCACCGATCCGCTCAGAACGCATCGGGTTGCGCTTGTACGCCATCGCAGAGGAACCGATTTGGTCTTTCTCGAAAGGCTCTTCTATTTCTTTCAAGTTCTGCAAAAGTCTC
>RDDY01000121.1 GCA_003852805.1 Chryseobacterium sp. | reverse complement strand
CTGCGCACCGCACCACCCACTTTGGAGATTTTCCCCACCTTAGAAGGTTTTTATGATTATTTATCCGCGTTGTAAAGTCCACTATTGATTAGTGGAGATTGCTTCGTTCGTCGCAGAGACAGTAATGCGCTTTCCGCCATACATGATATCCGTTGTCACGTGGCAGAATCTCAACTGCTCAAAATTATAATGCCTCCAAGAACTCCTTCTCCTTTGGAGGGTCGGGGTGAGGAAGCTGACTGTGCAGCAGCCGATTGTCTATGGCTTTGTGCCTTTTGTGGTTTAACAGCGCCCTTCGTCATGCCGGAGGCATCTAAACTGCTATTGCCAAACTTAGCAGCGTTTAGACTCTTCCAGAGTGACAGAAGTAGCGCCTTTCACACGCCCATAAAAGTCGCAAAATTTCACTTTCTTGCCTACTCTGTAGTAGTGCCACAGCCTACAGCTTAGAGCCAATAGCTTATAGCTTTTTCTTCTTTTGTAGTTCAAACAGCGCTCTTTTTGTCATTCCGTAGAAACCTCAACAGCACTTGGATGGTTCATGTCTGCAGCTGATATCAAAAGGTAAACGTAACAAAACTCCCTCTCCTTTGGAGAGGGCTGGGGTGAGGAATTTAATACTCCTCGGATGCTCCATGGATAGTCCATGAAAAACACGCGAAAGTTAACGGTTTCCCGTACGCTCAAAATCGCAAGATTTTAGCTCTTCGTCTGCTTTACGGGCGGCAGCCGCTATCCTTGATAGTTTATAACCTTTGCTTCCTTTGTGGTTTCGCTCCTTTGCAAAAGAGTCTGTTTTGTCATTCAGTAAGACTCCCGGTTTGACCATCATTATCATAGAAAACTCCCGTTCTTACGGAAGGGTCGCGGAGAAAAAACTCTGCTCGCAGCGAGGCAATATTCAGTTTTATTAGAGAGTCTGTGTTTAAGATTAAACAGTACTTTAACCTTTCCGCAGTATCTGTAGAAATCGGCAGATACTGCAAGTTATTGTTTTAAACATAACGTTTTTAAAGCTTTGCGTTCAAAATTTAACAAAGGGTTAACAACAGTGCCGGAATTAATTCTATATTTGATGCATTAATATACATTTAGATATGAAAAGATTTTTAATATCTGCAGCGTTGTTGTCCGGCGTGATGGCGTACGCCGGCGGTTTCAGACTGTCACTGCAGGGGGTTAAGCAACTGGCCATGGCGCACACCAGCGCGCATACTGAAGATGCCAGCGTGGCATTCTTCAACCCCGCAGGTATCTCCTTCATTCCTTCAAAGCTAAGCGTGGCAGCGGGCGGTTTCGGCGTCAAGACAAAGGTAACGTATCAGAACACCTCTACACTGCAATCCTTCGATACTGATAACCCCATCGGTACGCCCATCTACGCGGCGGTAGCCTATAAAGTAACGTCCGATGTTTCCTTGGGATTCAGTTTCAGCACACCTTACGGCAGCCACTTGGTGTGGGGCGATCAGTGGGACGCGCGCGAAGTGGTGGAGGAACTTGAACTGAAGTCGTTCTTCTTCATGCCGATGGTTTCGGTAAAGCTTGCCGACTGGGCTTCGGTGGGCGCCAGCTATATTTATGCTAAGGGCTCTCTGAACTGGGACCGCGGTGCCACATTGCTTAACGGCAGCATCAATCTGCAAGACGATAAGGCCTCGGGGCACGGATTCGGTTTGGGCTTTTATTTCCGACCTGATCAAAACCTCGACGTATCGGTTGCCTACCGTTCTCCTGTCGATATGAAAGCCGAAAACGGCGTGGCGACCTTCAATATCTCACAGGCTCTTTACGGCGGTTTGGGCCTTGGTGCAGACGGCCGCGACAACTTCAAAGCCTCATTGCCGTTGGTAGATGAGTACACCATTGGCGCAACGTACCGCGTGACGCCGCAGTGGTCACTGTCTGCCGATTTCAATTATTACGGTTGGGAACGTTACAGCAACCTGACGTTGGACTTTGCCAATGCAAAGTTGGGCGCAGGCGCAGATCCTACCGTGATCTCCGTACCGAAGAATTTCCACAACACCAAGTCCTACCGCGTAGGTACGCAGTATTGGTTCAGCGATATGCTGGCCGGACGCTTGGGTTATTACTATGACGAGTCTCCGTACAACGACGATCAATTCAGCCCCGAAACGCCGTCTTTCAACGCAAATGTTATCACAGCGGGGATCGGTCTTAAGTTCGGACAGTTCGGTGTAGATCTTGGCGGAAGCTATAACTTCTTCAAGAGCCGCCAAGTAACCAATCCGTATTACGACATCACGGGCCAGATCAAGAGCCGCGCGTACACCTTCGGCCTCGGACTTTCTTACAACGCATTTTAATCTACTACAATCATGAAAAAATATATAGTAACCTCCTTTGCAGCCGCTGCGCTGCTGATGACGGGGTCTTGCGATACCGATTTTGAAAACGATGTGCTGGACGTGGTGCCTACCGCCGGCAGTGCCGATTTCTCAAGATACGTGGCCATCGGCAACTCACTGACTTCGGGCTACCGAGACAATGCACTGTATTTGGATGGTCAACAGGAGTCTTTCCCGTCGATGATCGCTCAAGGAATGAAGCAAGCCGGCGGCGGCGATTTCAAGCAGCCGTTGATGCCCAACAATATCGGCGGTTTCACCGGTCT
>RDDY01000100.1 GCA_003852805.1 Chryseobacterium sp. | reverse complement strand
GCGCGTCGAAGGCATACGCATTCATCCTCAGATTGCGCGCCAAGAACAGCGCGCGCAGATTGTGAAAACCCTGCGAGACGATAATGACATCATTTTCGCCGTAGACGTATTTGCAACGCTTGATGCTACGTTCTGTATTGAAGCCTTCGGGGTCTTCGGTAATCACGCTCTCGGGCACGCCCTCGTTGAAAATCAGATAGTTCTTCATGGCGCGAGGCTCGTTGTAGTTGGGGCTACGCTCGCCACTTACAATGATGTGACGCACTTTGTCAAAATGATAAAGCTTGGCCGCTGCGCTCATTCGTGTGGTAAAATACGGATTGGCGCGCCCCGACATCATCTTGGGCGAGGTGCCCAAAACCAACGCCGTCTGCTGCGGCGGAATACGAGAAATGCGCGTGTAAGTGCGTCCCTGAGTGAGAGCTACCACCCAGAAGTTTGCCAAGAACATCAAAAGGATCAACGCTTCGACGCCCAATAACAACAGACGCAATATGGACCACGTATTTCTCAGAGCGTATCAAAGTTTAACTGTAGTTTTTCACTCAGCGGTATGGAAACGCACGGAAGAATAAGATCCTGCTTCAATTCGCTCGCCGTCAAAAAATCGTTATCGGTCATGAAGACTTCGCCTTTCACCAAACGGCAGCGACAGGAACCGCATATCCCCGATTTGCAAGAATACGGCAACTCTATTCCCTGATCCAACAATTGCTGTAAAAGCTTGCGATCGTTGTTGGGAAGATGCGCAGAAAGCTCGCGGCGGTTGTGCACTATTTCCACCCGGATATCGGACAGATACGGGAGCGGAGTTTCTAGCTCATAAATATCGTCATTGAAGCTTTCAAACAGCTCAAAATGGATGTCGGTTTTCCTGATGCCGTTGTCGTAACAAGCATTTGCAATGCTTTTGATCATAGCACCGGGGCCGCAGATCAACACCTTATCGGTGGCGTCCCAAATGGTGGACTCTTCATCTTCCTCATCCAAATGCAGAATTTGGTTGATGATGAGTTTTACTTTTTTCTCGTCGATTCTTCCCGAAAAAAGCGGATCGGGATTTTGCTCGCGGGAGTAAAAATAAAACACCTGAAATCTTTCTCCGTACCGCTGTTGCAATGCCGTCAATTCGTCTTTAAAAATGATTTCGGCCGTATTGCGCACACCGTAAAACAGAAAAAAGCGAGTGCCCGGCTCTGTGTGTAGAATGTTTTTTAAATGGCTGATTATCGGTGTGATGCCGATGCCGCCGGCAAAGCCCAAAATGGTGCGCTTCTCGGCTGGGCGCTGCGGTACGGTAAATCTTCCCTGCGGATGGCTGACGGTCAACAGATCCCCCTCATTTACTTCGGCCAATTTCGCCGGAAAGCTATCGGCCGAAGTGATCTTGGCCGCCAAACCTATATAGTCCTCGTACGGCGCGGTGGTTATGCTGTAATCTTCTTCTCGGTCTCCTATCTTCACCCGCAGATATTGCCCGGCTTCATAGTAAAATGCTTCCTGTAAATGGGGCGGCACCTGTAGCCGCAGACCGACGGTAGTCTTTGTTAAAAAGTTTTTTTTAACTACTTTTAGCCGTTCGAATGGGTCAGAATGATTGGTTTTGATTGGATCAGCCATGCACTGACAAAATTAAATAAATTAAACTCAAAATGAAAAAGCTACTTCTCTCCGGTGCGCTTATCGCCGCACTGGCAGCCTGTAAGAAAAATGATGCTCCGGCAAATGATGTTGCGCTGCAAGAGAATACCGATGTTTCCGTCAATCCTACACTTCCTGCCTCTACAGCCGATTTTCCGCAGTACGCTCCGGATGAGGTGGCCCAACTGCTAAAGACCAAAGACAACGACACCGTTTATGTTACCAACTTCTTCGCCACTTGGTGCGCGCCTTGTCTGATTGAAATTCCTCATTTCAAAAAGAAAATGACGGAAATGGAAGGGCAAAAAGTGAAATTCACCTTCGTAAGCGTAGATCAACCCGACGACTGGAATACGGCAGTGAAGAGCTTTGGCGATAAAGAAGGCCTCAACGAAAATATCGTCTTGTTCGACATGGCAAAAGCTCAGCCTAACTTCGCCCACGCCAACACCGAGAAATGGGACGGCGGTTCTATTCCGTTCACCCGAATCACTAAGGGCAATAAAGTGGATGAAACCATTGGCAGTATGACCGAGGAAGCGCTCACTGAAAAGCTGAATCAATTCAAATAAAGATATAGCGTCACCCGACGCTATTTTTTATGAAAGGAAAATTCCGATTGGTTGTATGGGTTTTGATAGCGGTGTTGCTGTTGTTAACCGTTGTCAGCTTGCAGACCGGTTATGCACAACTTTCGTTAGGCGATTTCTTTGACGCGAAGGATTCTGTCAACAGTCAAATCGCTCATCTGCGCACCGTCAGAACGCTAAGCATGATCCTGTGCGGAGTTGCTGTGCCAACTTCGGGGTTTCTGTTGCAAGAATATTTCCAAAACCCATTGGCGGGTCCGTCGGTTCTGGGGATCACTTCAGTCGCGGGTTTGGCCGTGGCGGTATACATTTTCGCGGCAAAGGATTGGGCGTTGTCTTCGTTTTTGCAAAGCAGCTTTATAAGTCTTTCGGCGTTTGGCGGCAGCCTTGCGTTAATGTTTTTATTGCTTGCTTATTCGC
>RDDY01000337.1 GCA_003852805.1 Chryseobacterium sp. | reverse complement strand
TATATTTTATGTCAAATCCCTGAGATTCTTCTTGCAGTAGCAGCGCCGTCAACCAATACAGAATGGAATAATATTTCCGCCAACCGACCGTAAGTTTTTTCAGATCAACCGCTTTAAAGAGTGCCTTTGCGCTTTGTCGCTCACCCATTCGCACGTAAGCATAAGCGCACATAATTTTCCAAATCTCTTCATGGTTTTCTTTTCGGTGGTCGGGCACAAAACTTTTATCACTGAACTTCTGCGCAGTTTTCGTATCGATCAAAAACCGTATTTCCGCATAGCGTTCGGTAAAAATAAGATGTTCCAAAACGGCGTATTCAAAACTGCAGACCGATCGCTCCGACGCTTTCTTGTAGCCGTCTCGCGCGTCCAACATTTTTTTCCACCATTTGTTGAATAGCCGATTGTTATCCGTAAAATCTGCGTAAAGCAAAGCTACCCCAAGCTTCCGTGCGGCCGGTAAAACGTAAACCTCGGGCGTCAACTCCGTTTGTGTGACTCTGTTGAAATAAAGTTCCATCATTTCAGCATTCTCCGACAAAAAAGCACCCATAAACAGGAAGCCGTAGGCGAATAGCTTTGCCTCATTATCACGGCTGTATTTCAGATATTCGTGAAAATATTGCGCATACGGAGTGCATGCCAAATCGCGCATAGGATGATGTTCTATAAAATACTTACGCGCCGGCGGATAAGAAAGGAAATCTTGGTGCACCGACATCAGTAACGTAGGCGACTGCGAAATGCTCATACACAATGCTTCGCTGAGATTCCAGAGGTCACGTCCGTCTATATCCTCTGTCGTTTGCTGAAAAAAAGAATAGATGTCATTCTGCAAAAGGTTTTCCTTGCATGTATCAAAATCCTGAAAACCACAGTAGGCTGCCAGTGCATTTTTGGTGTACGTAGAGAAACCGCCCGAGTGTTTTATCAACCCGAAAAACCGACGCAGGCTTTGAGTACTGACCGAAAGTGCCAACTCCCGCTGCAAGGTGTGAGACAGCGCCTCGCAATCCGTGGCAGTAGCAATCTTCCGTCCGAACCGCGCACAAATCTTTTCTCTTAAATGGTTAAAAACTCTCTCTTCTATCAGCACGAGCCCTCATTCTTTACGGTCTCCAATATAGAATTTTATCCGATACAAATTGGACAAAATTGGACAGTGAATATTTTAACGTTTTATTATAATTTACAGACCTTAAGATTATAAACACCTACAACCCCTAAAATTGTTTAAAAAGCGACATGTTTTGGCGGGGTGGGGTGGTAGGTTTGTAGAATTATAAAACAAGATTAGTATCCATGGAAAACTTTAACGCTGAATAATTAAAAAATAATCTCGCTCAAGAGCTGGAACAATTAAAGAAGCAAATAAAAAAACCTAACATCTTGGTCGTTGGACAAACAGGAGTAGGAAAAAGTTCGCTGGTAAATGCGGTTTTTGGTAAAGACATTGCGAAAATATCACATACTCAGCCCGAGACGCGCGGCTTTCACAAGTACGAGACCGACGAAGTACCGGTCAATATTATTGACAGCGAAGGGTACGAACTCGATAATTCTGACAATTTTAAAGATTCCATTGAAAAGTTTATTAATAACAACTTTACAGATGTTACTGAGCAAATTCACTTAGCTTGGTATTGTATCAGTATCAGTAGCGCAAGAGTCTTACCGTTTGATTTAAGTAACATAGAGTTTCTTCTAAAAGAAAAGAATATCCCAACAGCAGTCGTATTCACTCAGTGTGACAACGATACGCCTGAAGGAGAAATAGCTACGAAATTAAGTGCAGTCATCGAAGAAAAGTTTGGGAAAAATGTTCCTTGTTTTCAGGTGTCTAACGATGAAGAATTGAATAAAAAACTTGATCTGGATAAATTAGTGGAGTGGTCGGCAGAGAATATTGCTGACGAAAACGTCCAAATGGCTTTTGTAATTGGTCAAAAGGCTAGTCTTAAAATGAAATATAAAAAAGCCCAGAAAGCTATCATGGGATATGCTGGCTCGGCGGCTGCAATAGGAGCTAGTCCTATACCTTTATCAGACGCGTTACTGTTAGTGCCCTTACAGACAGGGATGGCTGCGCATGTATTTCATATTTACGGTTTAAATATGGGCGTTTCATCAATCGTGAAAAATCTAATTGGTTCGCGTGTGATATCAATGTTGGGCAAGGCTGCTGTCGGAAATATATTGAAGTTAATCCCTGGCGGTGGAAGCATTATAGGTGGTGGTATCAATGCGGCGATCGCATCTGGCATTACATATTCTTTAGGTTTTGCAATGTGCAAGATGTCAGAACAGATGATCACTACTCAAATAGAAGGTCAATATGATTCAAATATGTTAGATAAGATTTTCTCTAGCGGAAATTTAGATGCGCTTATAAATCAGTATAAAAAAACGAGTAGAACTGAAGCATAGTCATTATGGATATGGATAAAGGAGCGTACGAAGCCTACGAACAGCTGGCGAAAGAAAATGCTAATATCAATCTGATGGATGATTTAGCTGCTAATACAGAAGAAATAGCTGCATCGAAAGGAAACAGTGACAAAACTGATAGAAGGTTAAACATCATTGTAGCGGGAAAATCTGGTGTAGGTAAGAGTTCCCTGCTAAATTACCTGGTCGATATGGAAATATTCGAGACTGGTGTGGGCGCTCCAGTTACACAAGAATATTTCGAATCTTTTAGATACAAGCATCCGACCAAAGATGTCGAGTATGTATTGTTTGACACGAAGGGAATAGAGCCTGACACGACTGAAGAATTTGCCACAAACATTAACGATGAAATAAAAAAATGTGCGGATTCGGATAATATATTTGATCACTTCCACACCTTATTTTATTGTCTCTCTGCCAGCAGTAAGCGAATCGAGCCTTTTGAAATTGATTTTATCAATAAAATTGGAAGTGTAATCGATGTTGTCGTAGTTTTAACTAAATCTGACCAGATATCAGATGCGGAATATGTAGAAATGGCGCAGGTCCTACGGGAAAAAATCGATGCATCCGAGACGGATGTCGCTTCTGGTGTCAAAATCGTGCGGGTGTGCAGTGTGGCGACTACAACCAGAAAAGGTACTTTCAAGCAGTTTGGAAGAGAGGACGTATTGAATCATAGTTTAATCGGTTTATGGAATACCTTCGCCAGCCAAATTCCCGACGTCCTATGGGACGTCGTCTATAATTCCATTTTTTGCACATTAGAAATTCCAATTCCTCAATACAATACAGAGAATCTGCATAGGCGCAATCAATTCTTGAATCGATGGCGATCATACTTTGATGAGAAATATAATTTGTCTGGGGAGCATGTTTCATTAATTCATGTTTTGCGACTCCTTAGTCTAGAGGAGCTTGGCGCAAATGACTTAAAAAGTTATCACCGCGCAATGCTTGTTAGCTTATTCGAGCTGTTTTTAAGGATGTTTGCCGATTTGACCTCGCTGAAAGAAGAGTTTACAGCATTAAGAAATGAAATTGAAACATCAGCGGATGCTGTGATTGATTTTTACAAGGAGCTCATGAACACAGAAGCTATTCTCACAGTTCCTCTTATTAATACCCGCCGTAGATTGACTGAGATTGAGCATTTTATCTGTGGCGAATTTCGAGAATTCATAATTGAAGAGTGTATGGAAATGATCGCGGTAATCGAGCAAGATCGTTCAGAAGACGGATGGTTCGGGCGACTAGGAAGTTCTGATACACGCGAATTTATCCGCGAGGAATATGATGACTTCAGACGCGCAGTTGATCATGCAGAGGATGTTCTACATCAGAAAATCCACAATTTTGCAGCGACGTGCACTACCGAAATTTCTCAATTTGGTGTACTGAAATTAAAAGATCAGATAAGATAATTTTTTACTGGAATAATTTTTCACTATAAAAATTAAGGTGGGAATTGAGAATGTTAATCTATGAATCTACTTTATTGTTTATAGTTAATGCCGCCACTAATCCGCCGCCCAAAAGAACTTCTGCGCATCAGTCCAAAAGATGCGACCCTGATAGAGTATTCGCTGAATGATGGCCGTACCTGGAACCGTCGGTATAAGTCCAATAATACTGTCGGACAGTTTATGGATCTGATGGATAATGGCGAAATCATTCTGGCAACGGCGTCAAAAGGAATGTTTATTTCACGAAACGAAGGAAGAACCTGGAACAGAAGATAAAATGATGAAAACTATTTTTAGGCCGCATGTCGGCAAGAGATTCGGAGAGTCACCACTCGGGACGTTACTGATACTCGGCGATTCGCATTATGATTTCGGCGTGGAACAGGATGCTGCCGCCCATACCGGAGAGGTGGTCAGTAATGATGAATGGGTGCAGGCTAGATTTTTTAAGAACGTGGCGAAACTTTTCGGGAAAAATGATTTCACACAGCTGCGGGATTTCGTGGCCTTCGGAAATGCGGTACAGCAGTTCATGACGCTGCCCACTCAGAGACCGACAACTGCGGAAATGGATACTGCAGAAGACGCCATCAAGGAGTACATCGCCGAGACGGGCGCTACCAGAATGGTGGTCTTCTCTGTCCGCGTTTGGGAACATCTGTTCAATAAACCCAAAACTTGGGGCAGGTATCTGGAAACACTGGAAGCAAACGGTCGCCGTGCCACCGTCTGGGAACTGGAGAGCAACGGAATCAGATGCCACGCAATCGGATTCCAGCACCCGTCGGCCAGAGGTTGGTCCAAAGATCAATGGCAGCCGTTGCTGGATGAATTCTTGAGGAAATATTAAAACAATTACAGACGGCGCCACAGAGCGCCGTTTCTTTTTTATACCCCGCCATATCTTGTCGCTTTGCTACGCTATATTTGAAGAAAACTATAGCAGATGGCGAAGAAAGACCAGATGATTCGGCTGAAATCGATTGAAAGTTTTCTCAGGCGGCGTGGCGCGGCAGGCGCATCGTTTGCCGAGATTGCGCGCGAACTGGAAGAAAGGTTCGAGGAAAAAGATTTGGAACTGCGGTTTACCGAGCGAACCTTCCTGCGCGACAAAGCCACCATCTTCGATGTCTCCGGAATTGAAATAAGCTACAGCCGCAGCCGTAATGTTTACTACATCAGCAATGAGGAACTGGATCAATATCGGGAAAATATCTTTGACAACCTACTGCTGGTCGAAGCCTACCGCGAGGTCAAGGACAAAAATGATATTATGCTCTTCGAACAGCGGAAATCACGCGGGTTGAATCAGCTGCACGGCTTGGTTCACGCGATACTGAACCGAAAGGTCATCACTTTTTCTTACTGTAAGTTTTGGACAGGAATTAAGGAAGAGCGGAAAGTACAGCCGTATGCGCTGAAAGAATTTCGCAACCGCTGGTATCTGCTGGCTCAAGACTGTAACGCCACCGAGGAGAATCTGACAATAAAAACCTTCGGCCTCGACCGTATTTCGGGTTTGGAGATTTTGTCTCGACATTTCGAGCGCAAGCCCTACGATGCGGCGCAAGCTTTTAAGCACTCTTTCGGCATTATCTGCGGTACGGAGCGGAGCGAGCAGCCCACCGAGGTCCGTTTATGGTTCGAGCCGCATCAGGCCAATTACATCAAAGCGTTGCCGTTGCACCCTTCGCAGGAAGTGGTAGCCGAAGATGCAGACGGCGTTGTCTTCAAGCTGTTGATTGCGCCCACTTACGATTTCAGGCAGGAAATTCTTTCATATGGGCCGAGATGTCGAGTTGTTTTCCCAACAGAACTGGTACAACAAATCAAGAAAGAGTTGTCCGAATGTTTATCAGCGTACGGCGCAGAAACCTCATAGGCTTATAAGAAGAAACAGGACATTAAAATGCAAAACAAGCGAATCGGTGATTATTGTTTTGCATTTCGAGCGCTCAACCTTGTCAAGGTTTCAAACCTTGACAAGGTTCTCGAAGGCTGCCTATAGTTTTGTGTGAGTAACTCTGCCAAAGTTCAAAACTTTGGCAAAGTTGATTTAATAATTTTCCGTTAGCGATCAACGCTATCTAATCTCTCCGCCGCGTCAAAGTCAATTCTCAGCTGTACCGACACCTGCTTTTGCTCATCGGTGTTTAGGTTGGAAATGGAAAGACCGAGCAGGCGCACAGGTTTGTCGAACGGCCGTTGTTCCCAGAGTATTTTAGCGGCCGTGAGGAAATCGGTCTTTCCGTTAAAATATTCATCGATGGTGCGGCTTCGTGTAAAGAGTGAGAAATCTTTGTACTTGATTTTCAGCGTCAATGATTTGCCTTGGATGTCGCGGCGGTTCAGGCGGGCGTCCAATTCATCACTAAGCGAAACGAGCTTCGAATTGATTTCTTCATCACTTGCAAAATCGTCCCAAAAAGTGCGTTCCACACCGATGCTTTTCGGGATGCGATGCGCACGCACCTCGCTGTTATGGATGCCGCGCACCACATTGTAGTAGTGCGCACCCGATTTCCCGAAATGATCGACAAGGTCTTCCAGACTTCGCTGTTTCAGGTCCGAACCTTTGTAAATACCGAGGCTGAACATCTTGTTCGCCGTTACCTTGCCGATGCCGTAGAATTTTTCAATCGGCAATTCGTCCAGAAATTCGGCTATGCGCGATGGGTGGATCGTCTTTTGTCCGTTTGGTTTGTTGACGTCCGAGGCGATCTTCGCCAAGAATTTATTTACCGAGATTCCGGCCGATGCGGTCAGTCCCGTCTCTTCAAAAATGCGCTTACGGATTTCCTGCGCAATCTCGTTGGCAGATTCCATCTGCTTTTTGTTCTCGGTGACATCCAGATAAGCTTCATCCAAAGACAGAGGCTCAACAAGATCGGTGTACTCGTAAAAGATCTGACGGATTTGATATGAGATCTCTTTGTAGCGGTCAAAGCGCGGCCGAACGAAAATCAGATGCGGACATTTCTGCTTGGCGGTCCTGCTCGGCATGGCGGAGTGGATGCCGTACTTTCGTGCCTCATAACTGGCAGCGGCGACCACGCCGCGATGCTCGCCGCCCACGGCCAGGGCTTTCCCCTTCAGCTCGGGGAAATCATGCATCTCCACCGACGCATAAAAAGCGTCCATATCGACATGAATGATCTTGCGCTGCCGCGTTTCCATACCGCAAAATTACAGCTTTTAACGGCCTGGCCTCAAATAAAAAAGAAGCCCAAAGGCTCCTCATGGTGTTGCTACAGTGCTACACTGTTACACTGCTACATTAACCCTCATGTTCCCTCACCAGATTCGTCACCAGTTTTATCACATTCGGCATCGCTTTGTTGGCCGCTTGCAACACTTCCTCGTGCGAAACCGCAAACGCAATTTCGGGGCCGCCGAGGTCGGTAATGATGCTCACGCAGAAAACCTCCATACCCATGTGGCGCGCCACAATAACTTCGGGCACGGTGCTCATGCCCACCGCGTCGCCGCCCAACACGCGAACCATTCCGTATTCGGCAGGCGTCTCAAAGGTCGGACCTTGCAGACCAAGATAAACACCTTTGTGAACCTCGATGCCTTCACGCTCTGCAATTCGTTCCGCCGTTGCAATCATGGCCTTGCTGTAGGGTTCAGACATGTCCACAAATCTTGGCCCTAGTTCGTCGATGTTCTTGCCGCGCAACGGATGCTCGGGCATCATGTTGATGTGGTCTTTTACCATCATGATATCGCCCACATGAAAGGCAGGGTTGACGCCGCCACTCGCATTCGATAAAATCATTTTCTTGATGCCTAACAGGTGGAAAACCCGCATCGGGAAGGTGACCGTCTCCATCGAATAACCTTCGTAATAGTGGAAGCGGCCGCTCATCATCAGCACTTTCTTTCCTTCCAAGATGCCGTAAATCAGTTTGCCGCCGTGGCCTACCACCGTGGTTTGCGGAAAGTTCGGGATTTCGGGATATTCAATGGTGTGAATGGCCTCTACCTCGTTTTGCAGTTTGCCGAGACCAGAGCCCAGCACTATCGCATAATCAGGTGTCTCGCCGATGATGTTTCGGATAAAGGCTGCTGTCTCTTTAATTTTTTCTAACATAATTTATAATCGTGTCGTTAAATTCTTGAGGGTTGTCAATGTCGATATCGATCGGCCAATAATATAGTTCCGGCCTAAGATAATCAAAAGTTTTCAGCCGAATGTAGTCTTTCTCGGTAGTCAGCATCAGTCGGTTCTCACCGAGCTGCTCATACTCTTTGGTGATTTTTTTGACATCGCTGTCGGTAAAAGAATGATGGTCGGGAAACTGCAAGTGTTTTACGTTTACCGAATACTGCTGTAATTCCGCCATCAGATGCTTCGGGTTGGCAATTCCGGTAATCAGTAGTATTTGCCGAGACCGAAGGTTTTCCAATGTCAATTGCTTGTCTTTTGACTTTATGTTTCCCGAATAGTTGATGGACGAGAAAAACACCTTTTGTCCGGGGCGCAGCCTCAGATCGGAAATGTAACTGCGTTTTTGTTCCTCGTTGAGGTCGGCGGGGCATTTCGTCACCATGACGATTTGCGCGCGCTTTGCACCCGAACGGGATTCACGCAGATCGCCGGCGGGAAGCAAATAATCTTCGAAATACGGATCGGAATAATCGGTCAACAAAATATTGAAGCCCGGCTTTATGTAACGATGCTGATAACTGTCATCCAAAACCAGCACGTCCAGATCCATGTCGCTGATCAGCTTCTTCGCGCCCGGCACTCGTTTCTCGGAAACCGCAATGACGATTCTGTTTTTGAAACGCTCAAACAACTGCATCGGCTCGTCGCCCACTTGCGTATAGTTAGAATCATAATTGACTACATGGTAACCTTTGGTCTGCCTGCCGTAGCCGCGCGAAAGAACGCCGGTGCGCAATTGCTGTTGGGACAGCAAGCCCGCCAGATACATAACCACAGGAGATTTTCCGGTGCCGCCCACGGAGAGGTTGCCGACACCGATGACGGGTGTTCTGAAGCTTGTGGAGCGCAGTATGCCGATGTCAAAGAGCAGATTTCTGACACCGGTTACCAAGTTATACACCGGAGAAAAAGGGTAGAGATACCATCTTTTCATAGCCGGCAAAATTACGGAAATGTGGCGGAGTTTGCTCCATAACCTGCGGTGTTGCCGAGCTTGCAATCGGATTCTACTTTTCAAAAACACTATCTTTGCGCAAATAATTTCAGAATGGTTTTATCCATGACGGGCTTCGGCCGGGCCGAAGGAGTCTACGACGGTAAAAAAATAACGGTAGACGTAAAGTCGCTGAACAGCAAGAACTTGGACCTTAATCTGAAGGTGCCGTTCCGTTACAAGGAAAAAGAATTTGAAATCCGGAAGGTTCTCACCGAACGATTGCACCGCGGCAAGGTAGATTTTTATCTGAACGTGGAATTGCTGGAAGGCAAAACCGATGCATCACTGAACAAAGAAATAATCAGCGCCTACATATCACAGTTGGCTGAAATAGAGCCAAGCGCCGAGCATGTCGAGCTTCTGAAAATAGCTGTCCGCCTGCCCGACGCGGTATCGACCGGCACGAATGAGCTCGACGAAGAAGAATGGCATTACATCACGACATTGATCGATTCAGCCGTCGATGCGATGATCGATTTCCGAATTACCGAGGGCAAAAGCTTGGAGCGCGAACTTGCGTCAAACATCCATAAAATAGAGGAAAAGTTGGAGCGCGTTCTGCCGTACGAGGAAACGCGCGTAGATACATTGCGTGAGCGCATCCAAAACAACCTGAAAGAGTTTGAGGATATCGATGAAAACCGCTTTTATCAGGAGCTTGCGTATTATGTGGAGAAACTGGACATTTCCGAAGAGAAGGTTCGCCTGGCGCAACATTGCCGCTATTTCTTGGAAGTGATGAACGACGAGGAGAACAATGGTAAAAAATTAGGATTCATCTCTCAGGAAATCGGTCGAGAAATCAACACGCTGGGCTCCAAAGCCAATCATCCCGAAATCCAAAAAATTGTCGTTACCATGAAAGACGACCTCGAAAAAATAAAAGAACAAACGCTGAATGTGTTGTAATAAGACCTTAGATTTCAGACACAAGATTTCAGATTTTTGGCTTACTATCTAAGATCTGACATCTCACATCTGAAGTCTAACATCTAATAAAATGGAAAAAGTCATCATTTTCTCGGCGCCGTCGGGTAGCGGCAAGACCACTTTGGTAAAATACTGTCTCGAAAGTTTCCCTTTGTTGAGGTTCTCTATCTCGGCTACCACGCGTGCGCCAAGAGGAGCGGAAGTGCACGGCACCGACTATTATTTTCATACGGCCGAAGAGTTCCAACAAAAGATCTTGGAGAAAGCCTTTGTGGAATATGAGGAGGTTTACCAAGGTAGTTTCTACGGAACCTTGCAGTCGGAAATCAACCGTATTTGGGCTGACGGAAACATCGTTATCTTCGACGTAGATGTAAAAGGCGGGATTGCGTTGAAGAAAATCTTCGGCGAAAAAGCATTGAGCATTTTCATTGCGCCGCCGTCTGTAGGAGAATTGGAAAAAAGACTGATCGGCCGCAATACCGATGATGCCGAGACCATAAAAACCCGCGTTGCCAAGGCCGAGCAGGAAATGAGCTTCTCCAATCAGTTCGACACAGTCGTGGTCAACGATGATTTGTCTGCCGCCAAGACCGAAATTCAAGGGATTATTTCCCGATTTTTAACCGAGAAAAGCGTTTAGTCGATATGAACGATACACTGGAAAAAGCCAAAGCTACCTTGCCGGTCTACGGTTTTTTGAATTTGAAGGACTATGAAATTCCGCAGGGACAAGAATTGATTAAGGCAATTCTCGATTTGAAAAAAGAGAAAAACGCCGTCATTTTGGCGCATTATTACCAGCCGCCGGCCATTCAGGACATTGCCGATTTTTTAGGCGACAGTCTTCAGTTGGCCCGACAGGCTCGCGATACCGATGCCGATATGATTGCATTTTGCGGTGTTCATTTTATGGCGGAAACGGCCAAGATTCTGAACCCGACCAAGAAAGTGGTTTTGCCCGATACCCAAGCCGGCTGTTCGTTGGCCGACAGTTGCTCTGCCGAGGGCTTGAATAAAATGCGTGCCGAACATCCCGGCGCATTGGTGGCTACCTATATCAACTGCAATGCAGAGACAAAAGCCGCATCCGACATCATTGTGACGAGTTCCAATGCCGAACAGATCATCGAGAATCTGCCGAAAGACCGACCGATTATCTTTGCTCCGGATAAAAATCTCGGTCGTTATTTGATGAAAAAAACGGGTCGTGAAATGATTCTATGGGAAGGAAGTTGCGTGGTGCACGAAGCTTTTTCCATGGAGCGCATCGCGCAGCAGTTGGCGTCAAACCCCGATGCAAAGCTTATTGCGCACCCGGAGAGTGAAACCCCTGTTTTGGATTTGGCTCACTTTGTGGGCAGCACTTCGGCGCTGTTGAATTATGTCGAGACAAGCGACGCTCAAAAATTTATTGTGGCAACGGAAGAAGGAATTTTACATGAAATGCGCAAGCGCGCACCGCATAAAGAATTGATTCCCGCACTTGTCTTTGACGAGAGTTGCAACTGTTCTGAATGCTTTTTCATGAAGCGCAATACGCTGGAGAAACTGTATCTGTGTATGAAGTATGAATTGCCTGAAATAACTATGGATGAGCAACTTAGGTTGCAGGCGCTCAAGCCCATCGAAGCGATGTTGGAAATGTCGAAGTCGATAAAATAAATATTCATCAGCCTTGTCAAGGTTTTGAACCTTGACAAGGCTTTAAATCTTAATCTGATTCTAAATTGTCTTATGCACAGCAAGATCCTTCTTGAAGATGTCAAAATCTACGCTTATCATGGCGTTTTGCCGGAAGAGCGGACCATCGGCACCTATTTCATCATCAATGCAGAATTGCACGCGGACTTGTGGAAAGCCGCAGAGAGCGATGATTTGAACGACACGCTAAACTATGCCGAGATCAATGAGATCATTCATGAGGAGATGAAAATACCGTCGGATCTGCTGGAACATGTCGTGGGCAGAATCATCGGCCGACTGCACGCAGAGTTTCCGCAGATAGATTTTATCAGATTAAAACTGACAAAAACCGGCCCGCCCATGCGTGGCGAAATGAAGGGTGTAAGCATAGAAATGCAAAAAAGCTTTAAATAAATTTTTAATCGGCGAGAAAATAGTC
This sequence comes from Chryseobacterium sp., assembly GCA_003852805.1. Taxonomy (GTDB): domain Bacteria; phylum Bacteroidota; class Bacteroidia; order Flavobacteriales; family Weeksellaceae; genus Elizabethkingia. The sequence continues at coordinate 3,011 of RDDY01000337.1, read as the reverse complement.
TATATTTGCACACCGAAAAACGGTTCCGTGGCCGAGTGGTTAGGCAGAGGTCTGCAAAACCTTCTACAGCGGTTCGAATCCGCTCGGAACCTCCGAAAATCCTTATACAAAACGTATGAGGATTTTTTTATTGGTCAAAATTTTCCGCGTTTTCCACCGTTATTGCAATGCTCGTTTTTAACCAACGGGCGTTTCAACAATCCAATTAAAAACAAAGCGTAGTGCAACCGGTATGGTAATTGTGCCGCAATCAAAAATCGGAATTATGAAAAAGTTAATGTTAGCAGCCGTTTTCGGTTTAGCAGTTTCATGCACCCAGACAGATAAGAAAGTAGAAACCCCTGCGGTATCACTGGAGCAGCAAAAGATCATGTATCAACAGCAACAACTGGATATCGAGAAACAACGCCTCGCCATCGAGAAAGAAAAGTTTGAGTTTGAGCAGAAAAAGATATCCGACAGTTTGGCCAAGATCAAAACCGAGAAAGCTGCCGCAGCCACTGCTGTAGCAGCTGCGCCAAAGGCTAAAAGATCGACCAAGAAAAAAACAACATACAAATCTGCACCGGTAAGGTATGCCAACAACTCAGGCGGCAATTACTCTTCGGCGCCGGTACAGCAGCCCGCCAAAAAAGGAATGTCAAGCGCAGCCAAAGGAACCATCATCGGCACGGTGGGCGGCGCGGCAGCCGGCGCGTTGATCAACAAAAAGAATCCGGGTGCGGGTGCCGTTATCGGCGGAGTGGTAGGCGGCGCTACGGGTTATACCATCGGCCGTTCCAACGACAGGAAAACAGGCCGCGTTCAGCCTCGTCGATAACAGATAACAATCTACAGAGCAGAATCCGCAGTTTTTACAGCTGCGGATTTTTCTTGTATAGATCTCCTTAATACAGTATTTGGGACTGAGGAAAATCATCAGACAAGTCAATGCGATTCCGTAAATTTGTGAAATGCACAATCAGCTCGGCAATTTTCTCAGCCTGACCACTTTCGGCGAAAGCCACGGCGCTGCGTACGGCGGCATTCTGACGAATTTTCCGGCAGGTGTTGTTCTTGATCTTGATGAGGTACAGCTGCAATTGGATCGGCGCAAACCCGGACAGTCGGCCATTGTTACCCAACGCAAAGAAAGCGATACCGTAAAGTTTCTCAGCGGTATTTTTGAAGGTAAAACTACCGGCACGCCGATAAGTTTTGTTATTGAGAATGAGAACCAGCGATCGAAGGATTACAGCCATTTGGAAAAAGCTTATCGCCCGAGCCACGCCGACTTTACCTACGATAAGAAATTCGGCTTTAGGGATTATCGAGGCGGCGGGCGCTCATCGGCGCGTGAGACCATCAACTGGGTTACAGCCGGCGCGATTGCAAAACACTTGATTCCCGAGGTCGAAATCAATGCGTATGTTTCATCGGTGGGAGATATCTTTTGTGAGAAGCCGTACCAAGCGTTGGACTTTGGCAAAACAGACGACAATATCGTGCGCTGCCCCGATGCGGAAACGGCAGAAAGGATGATTGCGCGGATTAAAGAAATACGTAAAGAAGGAAATACGATCGGCGGTACCATTACCTGCGTGGTGAAGAACGTGCCTGTTGGCTGGGGAGAACCTGTTTTTGCAAAGTTACAGGCAGAATTGGCAAAGGCCATGCTCAGCATCAATGCCTGCACAGGTTTTGAATACGGCTCGGGTTTTTGCGGTGCGAAGATGACCGGCGCCGAGCACAATGATTTGTTCAACACCGACGGAAGGACGAAAACCAATTTGTCGGGCGGCATTCAAGGCGGCATTTCCAACGGTATGGATATTTATTTTCGGGTTGCCTTCAAGCCTGTGGCCACTATACTTCGGCCGCAAGAAAGCATCGACCGAGACGGCAACAAAATAATGCTGGAGGGCAAAGGCCGACACGACCCTTGTGTATTGCCTCGCGCCGTACCGATCGTGGAAGCTTTAACCGCATTTGTGTTGGCCGATATGATGCTGATCAATCAAATAAGAACTCAACAAAATTTGAAACAATGAAAGAATACTGGAACGAGGCCATCAGCTACGAGAAATATATTCAGGATGCAACCGAACGGATGAATGCGCCGTTGACCGACGAAGACCGCGAAATGCACGAATACTACAAACTCGGTCTGCAACGGATGGAGCGGATGCAGAAGAAATATCAGCCCGACGCAGAGCAATTACAAACGCTGGCCGACAAGAATTTCGACGGCAAGGTGATGATTATTTCGGAGGCTTGGTGCGGCGACGCCAGCCAATGCGTGCCTGTGGTCAACGCTTTTTTCAGCGGCAACAACGAGGTGCGAATTTCTTATCGTGATGGTGAAAATTCGGCAATCGACCATTTCCTTACGAACGGCGGCAAGTCTATTCCCATCGTGGTTCTGCTGGATGACGATTTCAATGTCATTGCGCATTGGGGACCACGCCCGGCGCACGGCACAGAACTTCTGCAGAAATATAAGGCTGATTCCGAAGCATATCCTAAAGAGCAGTTTTACAACGATCTGCAACTGTACTACGCCAAGAACCGAGGCTACGATACGATTGCTGAAATATTGAAGTTGATATGAAAAAGAATTTTTTCCGGAAGAATATCTGGAACATTGTCTTTGTAGCCGTAATGGCTGCCGTTATATTTATACCGGATGTCCGCGCATTTGTCCAGCGCCAGCTGCTGATGAAGCCCACCATGGAAAAATTAGATTCGGAGGTAACGCTGACCGACGCCGATTATGATATTGTGCTGCGCGGTATGAATGTACCCGACACCAATCTGAAAGACCTAAAGGGCAAAGCTATTTTCCTCAATTTTTGGGGAACCTGGTGCCCGCCGTGCCGTGCCGAGTTTCCTTCGATCCAAAAACTCTACAACGAGAAAAAAGATAAAGTGAACTTTGTGCTGATCGCCATGCAGGACAAAGAAGAAAGCGTGCGCAAGTTCTTGGAGGAGGGGGATTACAATGTGCCGGCTTATATAGCCGACAGTCCGAT
>RDDY01000327.1 GCA_003852805.1 Chryseobacterium sp. | reverse complement strand
AGAAAGTTAAATGTGATGAAAAGGTAAACCGTCATGAAGAAGACAGCCACCAAATAGCGCTCTTTCAAAAAAGTGTAAGACAGTATCATACTGACGAGCAGCAGCACGAATAGCGCCGTAGAGTCATGCACAAAATACAGCAATACAAAACCTGCAATGGCGCCTGCCACCGTGCCTATCAGCCGTACCGTATTCCGAGATTTGGTGGCGGCGTAGGATGGTTTCATAATGGCCAAAATGGTGATGAGAACCCAGTAAGAACGGCCGATTTCTATAAAGCTCAGCTTAGAGACAATATATCCCAGCAACAATGCCACGGTGATGCGTACCGCGTGACGGAAATGTCCCGACTTCAATGATAGATTATAGCGCAACACTTGCGGATTAAAACTTTCTTCGCGCGGAAGAAAACGGCTGTGGTCCAAGCCTGTAGAAAGGCTCTTCGCAAATTTTTCGTCGTAGGAAGCTACGCGGTAAACAGTCTTTATTTTATCGGTAATGTCGCTCAACCCCATCATGATGCGGCGCAGCATAATGAAGCGTTCGACTGTTTCTGAGCGCAATTCGGCGTCGCGCAGATTGTAGTAGGCTTCGTAACAGCTCTGCAGTTCTTGGTCCAGATCGGTAAGCGGTGCCGTTCTCTGCCCTGCTTGCACGGCGATCCCTATGTGCACCAACTCGGACGAGAGCGTGTTTACGTATTTCTCGATTGCCGAGAGCACTTCTTTGTGGCCGAAGTGTTCGTGCAGTTTCCGATAGTCTTGCTGAGAAGTCATGATCTGCTCAAAAAGGTCGATGCTTTCTATAAACAGCAGCATGATGATTCGGCTGGTTGTGGTAGATTCATTGACAATCCTGCGCGTGCGGAAAAGCAGATCACGCAGAGCTTCCTGGTGTTCTTTAATGCGCACTTGGGATGTCATCATTTCGTCGAACAGTTGGTTGTAGTCGGGATCGCGGCTGTAAAATCGTGCTCTGATGCGCAGGTAACCGGCAAGTTCTATGAAATGCTCGCCCACCATTTGCATCGCCAGTTTATACGGCTGGATAACGTTGACGATAAGGAAGACAATCAAAAACCAAAGCCCGCCGGCAGCTACCGTAAGTGAGGTTTTCAGCGCTTGTCCGTCGCCGAAGTGTCCGTCGATGAATATCGCGAAAACCACCAATGTAAGCGAGCCCAGAGCGGCTAATCGGTTTCCGTAAATCCCGATCAGTGAGAAGAATAAGCCGAAAAGTATGATTTCTCCCACCACCAAAATCGGGTAGGGATAACTGAGGCCGATAATCAGCGTGACGATAAAGAACGAGAGAATACCCAAGATCAATGTGTTCCGCCGACGGATAGGTGATCCGGGTTGGTCCAACAATCCCAAAAAGCTGGTGCCCAGCGGAAATGCAAAGTATTCTTTCAAAATGCCGAAGTGCGCCATGATCACCGCCGGAACAATCACCGCCAGCGTAATGCGCGTGGCAGAGTTGATGTATTGTCCGGTGACAACTTTGCGGAATTCGGTGACGTACTTCAAGGGGAGTGATTTCAGTAGTTAATTTACAAATGTATCAAATTGTATAAAAGAAAAGAGACTCGGTAATTGACCGAATCTCTGCTTGTTCATTTAAAAATCTGTGGTTAATAATCTTGCGCGTTGTAGGTCTCTTGTCCGATGTTCCACGTCAGGCCCACACGCAGCGTATTATCCAGCGCATTGTTCAGCTTACTGGTGTTGATCAGATATGAGAGATCCAGCCCGAACGACTGATACTTGAGCCCGACGCCTACCGTGGCATACTGTCTCCCGCCCTGCACGGCGCTTTCATGGAAATAGCCGGCACGTACGGCAAAGGCGTCCTCGTAAGAATATTCGGCCGAACCGCTCAGCATGATACTTTCGGGGTTGCTGAATGATTTGCTGACGCCTTCCAAAACTCCCACGTTGGGCACATCATAGATCGGTCTGTCGTCGGCGTCGTAGTCCACAATGTCGGGCCCGGGGACCAAAAGTTTCGAGCCTTCAAACGTTAAGCCCACACGGTTCATATCGTCCAAGTATAGGTCATAGCCCACGCCCAGACGCGCCATGGTAGGCAGGTAAGAAAGCGACTCCTCGTTCGCTGTATAATCCAAACGCGGTCCCAGATTCTGCACGGCAAAACCCGCTCTCACGCGACCATCGTAATAACCGAAGCTTTGGTGCCGCTGCGATTGGAAGTAACCCGAAACATCGATGGCGAAACTGTTGGCCGGCTGAAGTGTGTTGTCGGTGTTGAATCCGCCCGATAGATCCGAACGGATGAAACGACCGGTTACGGCCATTGAATAAGAATCCGATAATTTCAGGCCGTAGGACAGATCGATGGAAAATTCGTTGGGCTGTGCGGTCCCTTCAGACACAACCTCGTTCCCCACCAAATTGGTCAGATCCACGGAGCCCATGTTGAAATAATAAATACTCGCGCTCAATGTCGATCTTTCATCTTGCCCCAAGAACGTGCTGTAGGCGCCGTAAAGCAGAAAGACGTCGTTGGTCAGTTTGCTCATGTACGGCGTATAGTTGACCCCAACGGTAGAACTGATGCGGCCGAACGGATATTTTGCCGGGTTCCAAAATTGAGAAAATGCATCGGTGGTGGTGGCAACACCCTGATCTCCAAGACCGCCCGCGCGTGCATCGGGGGAAATCCGCAAAAAGGGTGCACCCGTTAGCACCGGGCGGATGTCGCCAATGTTTTGTCCGAAAGCGGTTAAGCTTCCCAGCAGGCAAACGCCGCTCAATATTTTCAAGTTGAAGTTCATACTCTGTTGTTGTGTTCTTATTTCAGGATAACCATTTTTTCAATTTGTGTAGCCGAGCCTTTGCAGCGCTCTTGGTCACGGCCGCGTACAAAGACTTTGTAGATGTAGGTGCCTTTGCCCACCGGCGCACCGTAATCATCCAGTCCGTCCCAGCCGATGGCAAAACGGTTGGTGCGGAAACCTTCCAAGAACGGCTCGGAGGTAACCACACTGCTGAAGCTTTTTACCAATTTTCCCGTGATGGTGAATATTTGGACATTAGCATCCAAGGTATCGCCACAGTTGTGTTCGAACTGAATGTAGGTTTTATTGGTAAACGGATTCGGCCAGTTGAGCAGACGATTGATCGACAGTTGAGAGCTTGAGTCATCCCTCACCACAAAGTTCAGAGTTTGGGTAGCAGAGTTGTTGTTGATGTCCCAAATCTTAAACGTCAGTTGGTGGGCACCGGGCTTCAGATTGCTCATCGGGAAATATACGGTGCCTTTTTGATAACCTGCCAAGTTACTTGCAGAACAACCGTAATCATCTCCCGAAGAATAGAAGTCGTTCAAAACATAGGTGTTCACCACCTCGCCGTCCAATACGGCCGTGATGTCATGCCCCACGCCGCTACCGGTAGCGTTGATGCCCGTATCGTCTGTCACGCAGGCCAGCAGAGCAGGATTGCTGTTGGTGATGCCGCCGTCTGCAAAGTTCGTATTGTTCATAAAAAGTTTTACCGTGGGCGGAGTATTGTCGTTTATGCCATCGGGATTTATGCCGCCTACTTCTATGGTACGGTTGGCGTATACATCAAATTTACGAGCGGCTTTCGTATCTCGGAAATTGTCTGCGTACAGCAAGAGCCTGCCGGTGCCGTCTGCAAAGTTGATGTCTTTGGGGACATAAAATTCAGCGGTAAACTCGCCGTTTACTACCTCTGCGCTGGTGCGAACAATTGCATTGCCTTCTTCTGTAAAGGTCATGGCTCCCAGATCGCCGTCGTTGTTCAGCGTTTTTTTCTCGACATATTTGTCATAGATCACCACCGTCAACTTGCCGTTGAAGTTTGCGTCTGTTGTGGCGCCACCACGGTTGAGTACGCGACCTTTGATGGTGACTTTATCCAATGCGCGAACTTTAGTAGGCGCTTCATCTATTCTAATCAATTCTTCCGGCCGTGAAAGCTTCATCGCCGGATCACCCAAATAATTTACCTTCAGGTTGTTATAGAAATCTCCACTCGGGCCGTAATTTTTCTTTGCTTGTAAAAAGGCGTCGCCCAATGTGTGAAAGTCATTGCCGTAAAGTCTGAAGATCTCGCCCATGAAAAAACTGTTGAAGTTTCGGCCGTAGCTTACAGGTAGGGCACGGCTGCTGGTAATCATGGTAGGCGGGCCGCCCTTGGGCAGTTTCATCAGCATTTCGCCGGCGCTGTATACGGATGGAACGTCCCATAATGTGAACTCGCAGGTGATGGTAGAAACTACGGGAAGGTGAGTGAACGCCGCATTGAAATTATTGAATTCTTTAATGTCGTTCACTGTCAGAACGCGCTCCTGCGCCCAACCATTCACGCCCCCGTGGCCGAAGTAATAGATGAACAGACTGTTGTTCATCGCCGTTTTGATGCCGTCGTTCACTTGCGGAAAACGCTGGCCGCCGGCAGTATTCTCGGCCGGGAAAGCATCCAGATACAGCTTCTTGACGTAGTATTCTTTTTTATCTGAATCGGATGTTTCAAAGTTGGTGGCTATATTGCTGTTGACCAATTCATGGAAAGGGCTGCCGCCGTCTTTGTCGTCATCTACCACAAAGTTCAGCCGCATTCTCCATTCGCCAAACGGCGAAGATTGGCCGGGCAGAGCGGCATAGTACGCCAAGGTTTTATCGATCAAGATTTTAGCCTCATTCACCGTTGCGGCGGGCAGACGACCCACGGGAATGTCGGGAATGTTTAAATCCACGCGCGGGTTTTTCATATACAACATGCCGTAGAAATCATCGGTCACGTAGCTGGACTCGTAGTCTACGCTCTCTTCACTATGGCAGGCGGGCACCACGTTGGAGCTGTTGTTTGCGACGCGGTTTTTATAGTCGTACGAAGTATCGCCCAACACCAAGACATAACGCAGGTTGCCCTTCTCTTTCAGATGTTTTACAAAGTCACGAATGGCGGTAATATCCTTTGCACCGCTGCTGAATTCGTTGTAGATCTTGTTGTGGTCTACAATGGCGGTATTGAAGCCGTTGGCTTTTTTATGGTAATCGGTAAGCCGTTTTGCTTCGCTCATCATCTCGGGGACGGTGATGACGAGGTAATCGATACCGCTAAGAGACGAGAGATCTTGGTTCTCGATTTTCCCGACGAAGCTCGGTTCATAAGCCGTAGAAGTACGGAAAGCCACAAATTCATTGCGCAGATAAGCGAGGTTGTTTCTGTAGGCAAAGTCCAGATTAGCCGTTCCCGTCGTGGTGCGTGCAGAGACATTGGTTACATCGCTCACATCCCACAGCCGTTCTACGCCCGATGCGTTGCTGAGGCGGAAACCATAGATTTGACCGTCACCGGGCGCTATGCTCAGGTTGCGAAAATTCATCTGGCTGCCGTTGAATGTTAAAGGTTGGCGATATTCAATTTCGACATAATCAAAGAAAATTCTCGCCGACGGGTTGGGTGCGGTATCGGCATTCAGTTCTACATTGATGCCGGTTGTGTTGATGTTATTTACCTCGCGATTGTAGTTGTTGAAAGAATATTTGTCGAAAAGAACAAGCGTGGAATTGGCGGTGCCGTTCACCGCAAAGCTTACGCGCGCATTCTTGGCATTCAGGGCGGCCACGCGTGCGCGCACCTGCACAGTTCCGTCCACCGGCGCTGCATCGGTTTTGAAGCCGACGGTCTTGTTGCCGACGAAAGTGTCGCCCACCCAGCGGCGCCCCACCTGCATCGGGTTGTTCTTCTCCTCGTCAATAAATTGGTAAGCGTCGTAAACGCTGATTTTTTCGCTTGGGACGGCAACTTCTTTAACCGCTATTCTCTTTCCCCGGCCTTTGTCAAAGCTGATGAAATAGTAAGCGTAATCGTCATAAATGTTCTGCCAATGAGCCGAGATGTCCGAACGATTCTCGGTGCGCACGGGTCGGTAAAGATGCGGGCCTTGCGCATAAAACAGAGCATAATCGGCTTCGTCCCATTTCCCGTCGGCCTCGCCGATTACTTCTATGGCATTTTCTTGCAGGGCGGCGTATCGGGTATCTTTGCTGTATTCGGGCAGCATGCCGCCGCCGTTGCCGTAGATACGCAGATTGCGCGGATCTACCGTTGCCGGGTTGATGCCGTTGTCTCGCAAGAATTTGGAGGTAATTTTAAAAACCCCGCTGCGGTCTACCTTTATTTTGTAAAACGTGCCGCTGCGCAACGGATTGTCATTGGTGCCGATGAACAGCGGAATTCCTGCGGGCGGATCGACCTCTTCTATGTCTACCGTTTTAAGCCGAAAGTAAGTGTTCTCCTCTCGCTTCAGCGTTTGAATACGCGTTGTATTGTAGGCGGGCGGCGTACCGATCTCTTGCGGAATATCTGCGGGATTTACGTCGTACAGATCTGCCGGCGTGATGGGCTCCCAAGTGTAGTTGGTTGCTTTCAGAAGATTGTCGGTCGCTTTGCTGTAAACAAGAATCGGAATCTTATCGAAGTCGTATGCGTCATTGGTGAAATACGGCGCTTTGATGATGCTGTCTTTGACCGATACCTCGCGGTAACCGTCCCACTTCATGGTAATGGTCACGGTCTGCGCGGACAGAAAACAACAGAGAAAAGCAAAGAGAACGGAGAGACTGAGTTTCATCAGCTTTTTGTGCATTAAGACCTACAAATTAAATAAAAATATGCTGAACGCAATAATTGACGAATCCCGGCGTTTCCAATTCATATTTTAAGAAATGTTAACGGATTGTCCGTGCAGCTGTTAAGATTTTTTAAAGAACGGAATACCGGCAATTATCGTATCGGCCGTTGCGGAAATAGCCGGCCGGTGAGATTGCATAAATAGCTAAATCCTTGTCCATGCGCGGCTTGCGATCGGCTTGGGTATGTTAAATAATTTAATTTTATTTGTAACTGAAAAACATCCGTTTTGAATATGAAGAAACTGCGGTATCTGCCTTTGCTGATCTTGCCTCTGCTGACCACGCTTGTCGGTTGTGGCGGCAGCGCGGGAGGCGGCGGCACCAAGAAGCCCAAATCCCTCACCGGTTGGAATCCCAACGATCAGCGCGGTTGGTACTTTACCGGCAGGCAAAACAAAGGCAAAGCTTGGAACGGCATGGTCTACGTAAACGGCGGCACCTTTACCATGGGTGCCGTAAAAGACGATGTGGTGCATGATTGGAACAATGTGCCCCAGCGCATGTCCGTCAGCAGTTTCTACCTTTCCGAGACCGAGACCACCAATTATGATTACCGTGCCTACGTTACTTGGCTGAAGGTGGTTTTCCCGCCAAACGATCCCGAGTTTGCACAAATCTACCGAGGCGCTTTGCCTGATACCTTGGCGATGAATAACAAGCTCTCACGCAATTTTTACGGAGAAAGCTACTTCCGTTCTCCCGAGTTCGACAATTATCCGGTGGTGGGAGTAACCTGGCTGCAAGCCAACCGTTTTTGTGATTGGTTGACGGATCGTGCAACGGAGAAAGTCTTGATAGACCGCGGAATCCTTACGCGTGATCTTTACCGCAACGGCGATATCAATTACGGCGCAAAGGCATTCACCATCGAAAAATATTCGTCTTATGATGAAGACGTTAAAGAATTGATAGATGAACGCCGCTTCGGCTCCGCCACCGGAATGCGTACCAACAACCAGCGCGTGGCCGACGCCAACCGTACCACCACCAATCTGGGGGTCGCCCGATTCAGACTGCCGACCGAAGCAGAGTGGGAATACGCGGCATTGGGCCAGAACAAAAACCGGATGTACAACCAAAACCTGAGCAAAGCGCCTGAAAATGAAAGCATCAGGATAACCAAAGGCAGCAAGAGAGGACAATACTTGGCGAACTTCAAGCGCGGACGCGGAAACTATTCCGGCTTGGGTGGCTGGGCAAAAGACGGCTCGCCGGCGCTGTCGGACGTTCGTCAATATCCGGCAAATGATTTAGGATTGTACGGAATGCTCGGCAACGTGTCTGAATGGACCGCCGATGTTTACAGACCTACCATTGACGCCGACCAAAGCGACTTCAATTATTTTCGCGGGAATGTAATCATGCGCATTGTAACCAATGCCGACGGATCTTACAAGCGCGTGCTCAGCGGCGCAGATGTTACTTACGATACCTTGGCAGACGGCCGCCTGCTGTACCGCTTCTTGCCGGGACAGTTGGAAAAAGAAGTGGTGCAGAGCTTTGCAGATTTCAATGACGGCGACTCGCGCTCAGCATTGGATCCGCGCAATCCGGGCAAGATGTACAATGCACCGAGCCATCGCTTCACCGTTGATGCCCGCGGACATGTTATTTTGGAAAAAGATCCCAAGATGCGCACCTCGCGCGTGGCAGATTACATGCGCGTGGTAAAAGGCGGATCTTGGAAAGATACGGCCTATTGGTTAGATCCGGGCCAGCGTCGGTACAAGGACCAGACCCGCGCATACGGCTGGATAGGCTTCCGTGTCGCGCAGGACGCCCGAGACCAACCGACCAAACGCAGCAAGCGATAGAATAAATAAAAACCTTTCCACAGCCGGAAAGGTTTTTTATTTTTGGGCCATGAATGTACAGGATTTTTATCCGCTGTTTCTGCGCTCGAGCAGAGTGGTAATCAATTCTCGAACGGTTGAGGAAAACGATATTTTCTTTGCCTTTTCAGGAACCAATTTCGACGGTGCAACGCAGGCAAAAACTGCCGTGTTGAAAGGTGCCGCCGCCGCAATTGTAGAAAACCCCGAATATGCCGATCCTGTTGACAACATTTACTGTGTGGAGTCCACGTTGGGCTTTCTGCAAGACTTGGCGAGGTTCCACAGAAGTCAACTGAACATCCCCGTGATTGCGTTGACGGGCAGCAACGGCAAGACAACCACCAAAGAGCTAATGCATGCTGTGCTGTCGCAAGGCTTTGAAGTGCAGTACACGCGCGGCAACCTGAACAACCACATCGGTGTGCCGCTGACCGTTCTCTCCATCCGTGCCGAGCATCAAATGGCGGTGGTGGAAATGGGAGCGAATCATCAAAAAGAAATCGAGTTGCTTTGCGACATAGCCCGACCCGACTACGGATACATCACCAATTTCGGCAAGGCGCACCTCGAAGGTTTCGGTGGAGTAGAGGGCGTTATAAAAGGTAAGTCTGAATTGTACGATCACTTAATTCATCACCAAGGAACGATTCTCGTGAATGATGAAGATGCTGTTCAAGTTGAAAAAACTAAGGATTATACCCAGGTCATAAGCTTTGGCTCGGCAAAGGCAGATTACCGTTTCGACGGCTTTGAACAGAATAACCGCGTTGGTCTGAGATTCAGTGGATACGAGGCTTTATCGAAGTTGACGGGCAGTTATAATCTTGCCAATCTGTGTGCTGCGGCAGCGCTTGGCGAGCATTTCGGCATTCGACCGGAATTGATCAAAACGGCGATTGAAAGTTACACTCCGTCCAACATGCGGTCTCAGATTGTCGAAAAAGACGGAAAAGTGGTGGTGCTGGATACGTATAACGCCAATCCCAGTAGTATGGAGCTCTCGCTGAAAAACTTTGCGCAATACCAAGGAAGTAAAACCGTGATCTTGGGCGATATGTTGGAACTGGGCAGCGACAGCGAGCAAGAGCACATCAAAATTTTGCAACTGACTGCCGACCTCGGTTTCGACCGTGTCATCACCGTCGGGCCGTTGTTTGCAGCAGTAAATGAAGAAGGCACTTCTCTCCAAAACACAGCCGATGCAGCCATGGCGCTCAAAGAAAATCCCGTTTCTACCGAAAATATCTTGCTGAAAGGATCACGCGGAATTGCGCTGGAAAAGTTATTCGATATACTTTAAAGACGCGTTCCGTTTCGGACAGCGTCCAAAACGATTTTGATATTCCGAAACGTGCTGGGCAGCACATCATCGGTAATCTGCTGCGGATTTTTCCATTCGGCTTTGGAGATGCCTTCCTCGTGCTGCGGCGTCAGTGCAGGACAGCTGTCGCATTCCATTCGGAACCAGTGGGTTATTTTCAGTATGGGTTGGCTCTTGTTTCTGTACATGTGATAGGTGCTGCCCAAGAATTCTTCCAAATGCAGTCCGCTGATGCCGCACTCTTCTTCCACCTCTCGCAGTGCGGTTTCACTGATAGACTCGCCGATTTCCGTCTTTCCTTTCGGCAGATCCCAGCGGCCCAAACGGTAGATAAAAAGAACCTCGCCCCGGTTGTTGTAGACCACACCGCCCGCCGCTTCTATGGTGGTAAAGTGATTGCGGAAATCTTTCCAAATCATGTCCGGATCGCCGCCAAAGATGCACAGTTCTCCACAGCCGGTGTTCTCCAACAGATCTACCGCCATTTCCAGCGTTGCCGTGCTCTCGTAAGGGATGTTTTTATCGATGTTGAGCGGCTCGGCTGTTATTGATAATTGTTTCTCATTGATAAAAACTTTATACATTTGTGTTCGTCTATTTTAATGATACAAAATTAACTAAATGAAGTTAGAAGGAAGAAAAGTTACCGTAAATAAACCTGCAAGTGAACTCACCGATTTGCTGAAATCGCCTGAGAATTACCGACAGTTGATGCCAGATAGTTTAAGCACTTTTAATGCCACAGATGACGGCTTCACATTTGAACTGAAAGGTATGCCGAAGATAGCCTTGAAAATTGCCGATCTGAAGGAGAATGAGAAGGTGGTTCTGAAATCTGCAAGCTCAAGCCTTGATTTTCAATTGGAAGGATTGATGAATCCGATAAGTGAAACACAAACCGAGGTGCAGTTGCTGTTTGAAGGAAAATTCAATCCGTTTATCAAAATGATGGTGGAGAAGCCTCTGCAGAACTTCATCAATGCACTGACAGATAAGTTGGAAACTCTGTAAGCTTGAATGAAAATTTATGAAAGCCTGCCGTTGCGCAGGCTTTCTTTTTAAACAATGATGCCCGAACTGTGATTTCGCTCGGCACCCGTGGCAGAAGCCAACACGTTGTTTTCTCCACGCATTCTGAGGATTCCCATAAACGCAAAGACCAAAGCTTCTTTAAAGTTGATGATTTCAGCGTCGGGCAAAACGATTTTGGCGGACGTCTTTTTTGAAATGCTTCGGATGAGATGCTTGTTGTACGCTCCGCCGCCGGTAACCAGAACTTCTTTGATGTCGTACTGCCTGAGGATATCGGCTATTTGTACGGCGGCGTGTTCTGTAAAAGTTGCCAGCAAGATGTCGGGCGGCAGACCGTCGCCCATTTTCACGGTGGCGTCTGACCATTCTTTGCCAAGGGATTTTGGCGCTGTTTCTTGATAGAAATCCAGTTCGTTCAATTTTCTTAAGAGATTAAAATCCGGAAAGGCGCCTTTCGCAATGTCGCCGTTTCTGTCGAAATCTTTGCCCAGGCGTTTCGCAATTTCATTCAGGATAATGTTGACGGGACAGATGTCAAAGGCTATTCTTTTACCGCCTCGTTTGAGCGAGATGTTGGCAAAGCCGCCGATATTGAGGCAGGCATCGTATTCCGGAAAGAGATTTTCATCGCCAATCGGCACCAGCGGCGCACCGTTGCCGTTCAAGAGTACATCTTGCATGCGGAAATCGTAGACGGTGGCAATGCCGGTGCGCAGGCGAATCGCGCGGCCGTCACCGATCTGGCAAGTCATCCGGCGATGAGGTTGGTGAAATACGGTATGGCCGTGGGAGGCGATTAAATCTACATCGGTAATACGGTATTTCTCAATAAAGCGGTTTACGCAGTCGCCCAAATAAAAACCGTATTCCGCCGAGAAAGCAAGCAGATCGTCCGATTGCAGATTCATCGTACTTTGCAGTTTGTCTCGCATGGGCCCGTTGTACGGTATTGTCTCTGCCGCGATAATGTTAAAGTTCCATCGCTCTGCTTGGCGAAATTCTGCAAAGCAAATATCCAAACCGTCCAAGCTGGTTCCGGACATCAATCCGATAGCGCGGCGGGCCGTCATTATTTTTGTGTCGAAGGGATTTTTTGTGCGTTGATATCGCCAAAGCCGCTGTAGAAAGTGTACTCTGAGAAATCGTCCTTAGCCGTCATGCCTTTGCTCGCGATGAAGATGGAGCCGTCTTTGTCCGTGATGTAAACCGTATCGTGCGTGAACATTCTGCGGTTTGCCCGGTCCCAATAGATGGACTGCATTTTAAAGGTCTGACCTTCGGGGTTGATGACTTTTACGTCGCCTCTCGCTTCGTAGAAATCTTTGCTCTCTATAACCTTTGCGTATTTCGCCCAGATCTTGCCCGGCGTGCCGGGATTTTTCTTGTCATAGAATTCTAGATAAAGACCTTTTTTCACCTCCACATACGGCGAATCTATATACTCGTATTTCTCCATCAGCGGCGCGCGGAAACGAACTTTTACATTGCCGGAATCCCGTTGAACGATGTCTGCGTTGTAAACAATCTGCGACGGAAAATTTGTTTTCTTGGTAGCAGTGGTCGCCACCTGATTCTCTTCACACGAGATCAGGCCAAAAAATATAGCCAAAGACAGAGCTCCGGCTATTGTTTTTTTCTTAAACGGTTTTTTCATCTTTCGGTCATTGATCCGTCATACAGATTCGGCGTTAATTGTAGTAACGCTTCATAAACCATTTGTCGGCAAAGTTGATGCCGAGCTTCACATTCACGAAACCTTCCGAGACCAGATTGTTGTTCACGGTACCGCGCTTGCCCAATTCTACGGCCACGTCTATACTGCTCATACGCGCCACATTGCTCTTTTGGAAAGGGAAATTGGCACCCAAGGTGAGGCCGTATTGATTGATGTCCGTATTGTTCACGCGCAAGCCGCCTTTTTCATAAAAGATACCGCCGCGGTAAATCACGCGCTCGAAGTAATTGCGGAAGTTGTTGTAGTTGGGTAGTATCCAACCGCCGGCTGAGATGCGGTAAGCATCTTGCAAGCTATAGTTTTGTAAAAGGTGATCCGTAGCCTGCCCCGTACGGTAATCTCCTTGCAGTGAGGCAAACCATTTGCCGTCGTTACCATAACCAACACCCACCGACAATTGTTGCGGAATGATGTTTTTCTCGTTGGCGCTTGCTTGGCTGATGATCGTTTCGTTGGCCTTTGTGTTCAGTCCGCCGTAGTAATAGGTAGAGTTCAGATAATCCGACTGCAGATTTCCTGTATTGCCGAATGTATAATCTGCGCCCACGGTAAACTTATGGTCGTCGGCCGTTTTGTGTTGGTAGACAGAACCGAGCGTAAAGTTGAAGTTCTTTACTTTGCGTTTGGTCTCGTAGCCATTGATGAGCGGCGCATCCGTAAACGCCACTTCTTGCAGATCGGTCACATTTCCGAAATAGAAATTGGTTTTAAACCCGAAGCCCAGAGAAGGGTTTACCTTATAAGTAACGGCCGCTTCCACAAGGTTGACAGAGCCGGAGCCGGTAAACAAATTCGTCTGTTTCATGCCGTCCGCCAGGTCGGTTGTGGTTACTATGTCATATTTCTTAGAACTGTAAGGTTGATAACCAAGACCAAATTTCACCGATTGAGAAATAGGGAACGCCAATGAAATAGCCGACAGATAATTTGAATGCTTTGTGGTGCTGATGTCGTTATAGTTGGACTTGTAAAACTCGTTCTCGTTGGTAACCTGTACGCGTAGCGACGTCAATTCCAGATTGAGGTTGGCCGCAGGGTTGGCAAAATTGTAAGAGTTGTTGAAATCCGATACATAAGCCGCCGAGATTCCGCCCATTGCCTTGATGTCTACCGAGTTGTCGTATTTGGTATCGCCCAAGCCAAATGCAGCGTAAGGAGAGTTCCCGATGCTTTGCGCGCTGAGACCCAGCCCCGCAGTAACCAGGGACAGAACGAGGAATTTGTTCATTTGTTTTATTTGCATAACAATGCGCAAATATCCTAATAATTACTGAAACGGGAAAGCAGCGCCCTGTCATAAAAACCGTTAAAGTCTTGGGGAGAACGGTGATAATTGTCGGGGTTCCTTACATAAATCAGCAACTGCTTTTTCATGGGCGATGCGTTATCTTTGCAGCTATGAAGTGGGAAAACATCATCGGTCAGCGTGAGATAAAAAACCAACTGCGGTCGTCTGTTGCCGAAGGGCGCATCAGCCATGCACAACTGTTCGTGGGCAAGGAAGGCTACGGTACTCTGCCGTTGGCATTGGCCTACGCATCGGAAGTGCTGTCGCGCAGCAATCCGGGGGCGGCGGCCAAGGCAGAGCATCTAAACCATGTAGATTTGCACTTCTCATTTCCCACCTATACGGTGGACGGCAAAGCGCTGAGCAAGAATTTCTTCCCGCAATGGCGCGAGATGATTTTGGGAAATCCATACGCCGACGGCAGCGACTGGAATGCCGGATTGGATTCTGCCAACAAACAGATGATTCTCTCCGTCCATGAAGTGTCGGAAATATTGGAGCGATTCAGCCTCAAAAGTTACGAAGGAGGCTACAAAATCCTGATTATTTGGGGGGCAGACAAGCTTCGGACAGATGCGGCCAATAAGTTGTTGAAATTCTTGGAAGAGCCGCCGAAAGACACCCTGTTGCTGTTGCTTGCCGAGAGCGCCGACCATATCCTGCCCACCATTTTATCTCGGTGCCAAGTTACCCAAGTGCCGCGCTTGAATGATGAAGTGTTGGAAGAAGTGTTGACATCGGAGTATGGAAAAGATGAAGAAGTGGCCCGAGCTATTGCCTACCGCGCACAAGGCGATTGGAACGCTGCGCTGAAGCTTTTGCAAAGTGCCGATGCCGATGAGGAGTTTGAAACCTATTTCATTCAATGGGTGCGCAACGCGTTTCAGGCCAAGACCAAGCCCAAGGTTTTGAAAGACATCATCCGCTGGGCGCGTGAAATTGCCGGTTGGAACCGCGAAAAGCAGAGAAGCTTTTTGGAATATTGCAGTGAGATTTTCAGGCAAGCGTTGTTGCAGAATTATGGTGCGCCCGCATTGGTTTTCAAGACGCTGAGCCAAAATAATTTCCGCTGGGAAAGCTTTGCCGGCTACATCCACGGCGCAAATATCGAAGCGATTCTCGACGAGTTGAATGCAGCGGCACTGCACACGCGCAGGAATGCCAACCCCAAAATCATGTGGACCGATCTGGGTATCAAGCTAACCCGCTACATCCACCGCAAAGCAGCCTAAAAATTCTTCTTCCTCAGGTAAAAGTAAGTAATCAC
>RDDY01000303.1 GCA_003852805.1 Chryseobacterium sp. | reverse complement strand
GTGCTGCCTAACAAAAACGCTCAAATTATTTAACAGCTTTTCTTTGACAACACAAGCCTCGGTTTGAAACTCATTTTTCTGCTTGGCAAACAGCAGAATATTTGTGTCCACCGTAGCTGTATCGAATATTTGATTCCCCGCAAAGTCGATCAACAGTAGGGGATTGGTTTGTTCTACGAAATACCGTCGTAGGCTCTCCCCATAGGCAGCGCGCATCCATTTATTGGAAGTAATGAACATCAGTAAGCCGTTCTGCTTTAGAATATTGTTGCCCTGCTCATAAAAAAGACTGTAGATGTCGCCTGTCTTTGCATAGGTTTCATAATTCATCTTTTGCAGATTGGCTCCATCATTTCCAAGTTTCTGCAGCTGTATGTATGGCGGATTACCAATGACGACATCAAAGCCTATGTACTTGCCGTCATTGTCCAAAACTTCCGGGAACTCGAAGCGCCACTCGAAAGCATTACGGTACATTACATTGTTTATGCGTTCCTCTTTTTCCTTGCGAGCTGCTTCTGCTTTTTGACGCAGTTTCTTCAAATGATCTTTTTCAGACTTTTTTATGCTCTGCCCGAAATTCAGCAGGTTCTGATGGCGCTGCTCCTCATTTGACAGTTCACCCACAGCCTTCGACACCTTATCTTTTAGTTTATTGTCATAGGTGCTTTTAAAGTTGTTCTTGATGGTGTGGATGATTCCTTCTACTTCTCTTTTCTTGCTTTTGGAATTGGTCGTTTTGTACTCTTTTACAGCCTGCTTATAATCCTCAATGCTGTAGTTTACATCTTTGTTTTTAAAAGCAGCATCCAGACTGTCCGATAAAGCATAACGGCTGATAAGAGAGTTTCCGCATTTTATATTGATGTCAATGTTAGGAAGCGTCTGTAGTTCGCCCTCCGCTGTATAATAAGCGTTTTTAAGCAGCTCTATCCATAGTCTCAGACGGCAGATATTAACGGAGTTAGGGTTAAGATCCACCCCAAAGAGGCAGTTCTCGATGAGATTTTCCTTTGCGTGGAAAACGGCTTTCTGGATTCTTAAGCTGTGCGGATCTCTTCGGTGGTAGGCAAACGGTTCACCCGTAGCATCTGAGATGTAGAGTTCGTCGTTTTCGATTTGCACATCGCACGGCAGAACTGCATAATCCTCGTCTGCCAGAATTCTGAGTTCGCTTTTTATAGCGATCATTTCGTTAAGCGCCGAAATCAGGAAGTGGCCGGAACCCACTGCGGGATCACAGATACGGATAGAATCGATAATGGCATTCAACCGTTTGATATCTTCCTTTTTGAAGAACCGCTGACAATAATCCCGAACATCGTCAAAGGTCTCAATGGCTTCTACTTCTTCTTTAAATTTTTGTGTGACAGATCGCTTCAAGGCTTCGTCGCACATGAACATGGTAATGGCCCCGGGAGTATAGAATGAACCGTCTTTGTAACCGTTGATCTTCTCAAAGATCAGTCCAAGCACTGAAGCATTGATCAGTGTTTTCTGCTCATGCCGTTCCTCAGCTTTAGCGCCGGACTCGGTAGAAAAATCGTAGGAGTCCAGAAAGCGGAACAGATAATCCAGCGTATTGAGTTTACCTGTCAGCTTCTTACCGTTAGAATCTTTCAAAACGGTAGAAGCGTAGATTTCCATTTTCTCGTCCATCAGAGCGGTGATGTCGAAGGTCAGATCTTCCAAATCATTCCGCTCAAAAAGGCTACTGTTAAGATAGGGGATATGCCGGAACTTTTCAGCGTAGCGCGCGTGGCGCTCTTGCATTGGTTTCGCCAGCGCAGAGAAGAACAGTTCATTAAGTTCATCGAAGCCATTAAGAAAATCAAAGTTCAGGAATTTATACTCAGGTGCGTTCTCATTATAGGTCAGCAGCTGGGATTCCAGAAGCTTCAGGAAAAGAATACGGTTTACCCAGGTAAGACAAAGCTCAAGACCTACAGTAAAAGCCTTTTTTTCATCGTTGGCAATGCTTTTCACCTTTACGAGGAAATCCTTATCCTCTAAGGTGAAAATGGTATTCTCCAGAAGCGAACCGTAATCTCTCGCACTTTCTTTCTTGCGCTGTATAAGCTTTTTGCCAGCCTCTTTGGTCTCTTCAAGTCCTATGATATGGAGCAGTTCATTATAGAAAGCCTTATTCAGCTGATTACTATCATTGCCAAAGTTTTTGCCGAGTAGGTGTACATCTGAGAAAAGCTTATAAATAGTGTCAAGCTGTTTCGGCTTTAAGGTCGCAAGATCTTCATTACGAAAATTCAGATAGACAAACGGCAGTTCGTCTTCTACTTCTGCAATGTACTTTTGCGCAATTTCCTTGTAAAACAACTCATTGAGCGAAGTGTCTTTTAATCCGTCCCTGAACTGACCGTACTCTTTAACAAGAGATCGGTTCTTGTAAAATAGGTTGTAGAAATCCTCAGCCTTAAAGAAAAACCATTCAAAACCATTGGTAATAACCAGGTGCTTGATATTGTTATTCTTGTGGTCAATTCTTTCACGCAGATAATAGAGTAGGACTTCCTGCAATGCTTTGCTGTTAAGCTTATTGACGGTTGGAAACTCCGCTTTATTGCTGGGCTTCTTTGCTTCTATAAGAATTCCGATGTCGGAGCTTGCATCCTTTCCCAGGTAAACAGCCAAGTCAATTCTCTCTCTGGTGTTGAT
>RDDY01000048.1 GCA_003852805.1 Chryseobacterium sp. | reverse complement strand
CAGAAAAAACTTCCTATAATACAATGAAACCTTTCTGGGATTATGCTTCATATAGCTTTGGAAGAGGGGTGGAAGGAACTGCTAATGTATTTATTAATCAAGCACGATATCGTTCCGGAAGTATTTGGAATACTGTAGAAAGACCATTGTTACAATCAAGAGGTATAAATATTAATGCTCATTTAATTAAATAATTATGTTTGGATTATTTAAATCAAAAAAGGTTATTTTCAAGGGAAGAGCGGGACTTATCTTTAATCCTAATAAGAATGAATCCTATTATGTAGATTCTGAAATGTTAAACGGGAAATATGATATAGTTATTTATGAAAATAGCATTCGTAAACTTTCAGGAAATAAGCAATTAGAGGATATTTATAAAAGTAAAATTCTTAAATTATTATTTGAAGAATTGAAAAAGCAGAATATAAAATATGATATTGGCTCTTAATTATAAACCTTTATAACATGAAAAATTTATTGTTGTTTTTTGCTTTAATATTAAGTTTAGCATTGAGCGCACAAAAAATTAAGCTAAAGGATTTTAAACTTGTTGTGTATGATATAGAAACCAAGAACGTTTCAGTTCTATCTTACTCAATAATTGATGAAAATGGAGTTTTAAAAGTTTATTTAAAGAGATACAAAGACACTGTTTTTTATTCATATCAACTTACAAATGAAGAAATTGAAAAAGTAAATCAATTATTTTCGGGAAGCCTACAAAACTTTGTCGCAAGTAAAGAACTTGAAAAAAGTTCGTATTACGCAGGAAATAGAAACTATATTAATTTTAAAGTAAAAAACAACAACGAAAAGCTTTGCTTTGTTCCACCTTTTATGAACGCTAAGTTCAATGAGATTATAGATTTACTTAAGGAAAAAATATACAAGCAAGATGAATCTGCAAAAACATCAGAATTTAAAATTGATTTTGAGAAAGTTAAAAATGAGATTTTAAAACAAAATGAAATAGATAATTATTTGCCAAAAAAAGAATCTCCTCCTCCAATGAAAAAATAACAATAAAAAATCAACTCATTGAGTGGCTTTATTTTTACATAATTGATTGCCATTTTTCCCAAAAGTAGGAGGCTTTACGATTTCCAAAATAAACGCTACATTTATCAGTACAAACCGACGCAGGAGGTTCGCCGATTCCTTTAAAAACAATAAAAAGCAGGGAGGCAGTGATCACCTTGGAAATGTAAGAGTGTCGTTCACTCGCAACGGCAACAGCCCGGAAGTTTTGGACACCAACGACTATTATCCTTTCGGGATGAATTTCCTGAACAGCGACTTGGTCTCTTATCTGGCGCAGCCGTGGAGCAAATACAAGTACAACGGTAAGGAATTGCAGGAGTCAGGGATGTATGACTACGGCGCAAGGATGTATATGCCGGATATTGGACGGTGGGGCGTTGTAGACCCATTAGCCGAAGTTCAACCAAACAAGACACCGTACCATTTTGTAAGCAACAACCCTATCAACAGAGTTGACCCGACAGGTATGTTAGATAATCCTATTTATGATGAAGATGGAAATTTCTTAGGAACAGATGATAAAGGGTTGCAAGGCAAAGCTATCGTAATGAACAAAGACAACTTCACACAAGGTATGTCCCACGAAGACGCTCTTAGTCATAGTTTAGGTGCGAAAGGGTTAAGCAGTTCCGAAGCTCAATCAAGTTTGCTTTCACATTACAGCGGGCTAAAAAACAGACCAGATTATGATGGAAGAATAACTTTAAATGAAGCTAATGATTGGTATAGAAATGGTAATGGAGAACCTCTTTTTGCTGATTTAGGACAGTTAAATTTAAGTTCTATTACTCCAAATCAATTTGAAAACAAAGATATAACGTACTTTAATCTATTATTTAGAGGTAATAGAAAAGATGGTCTTGTTTATGGAACAATAGGACTGACAAATCTTGGAAATAATGAAGTAAAGGGATATTTTGATGACTATGATTTTGATATAAGACCTTGGAATAGCCCAGGTAATGTAATTAGGAATATAGAAACTAAAATAGGTGATTGGAAAGCAGGTAATGGAACTGGTTACAGAATTCATTTCTATGGAAAAGGAAGGATAAGCCCTAATAGAGAAGTTTTTACACCTGATAACCCAGGACTACTAAAACCGGGAGAAATTAAATGGTAGCTTTAGACTTAATATAGTAGAATATGAAAATTATAATGTTAATATTATCTACAATTCTTTTTGCATCGTGTGGAGGAGGAACGAGTGATTATTCCGAAAAACTTCCGGGAGGATACCAATTTATAAGTGAAAGCAAAGATCAAAGTTTTATATATGGCAAGAATAAACAATATATTCCTTGTAGTGTTATATCTTATGCATTTAATAATGATTTTATTTTAGTTTATCAACAACCTTCGGAACCCTGTATTCACACAGAAGCGACGGGAATAAAGATCGCAAATATAGATGTGGTACAATTTTGGATTATTGATGTAAAGCAAGAATCACTAATGGGGCCATTTACATTATCGGAATTTTTGAATCAACGTAAAAAAATGGGTGTACCTAATGAATTAGCACTTAAAATAAAAATATAGGTTTTTCAAACAGTAAACTAAAAGCGCCAGGCTAACAGCTTGGGATTTTTGTTTTATCCAAACGCCTGTTTGGTTCTTACGGTAAGTGGTCTACTTT
>RDDY01000340.1 GCA_003852805.1 Chryseobacterium sp. | reverse complement strand
CAATTCTCAACAGTTCTCGACAGAGCACTGGTTGCCCGATCTTAAAGCGCTCTTTGCGCGCTGGGGAAATTCTCCTTTTGATTGGGAGATCTACCGCGGTGATGAGTTTCAACTCAGATGCAAAGCCGTCGATGCTTTCCGCAGAGCCTTGTCCATAAAGTCTTTGTTGAAGAAAACGGAAGCGCTCGATGTACGCTTATCGATCGGTTTGGGTCAAGAGGAATATGTGTCGATGCATGTTGCCGAGTCGTCGGGCAGTGCTTATGTTTTGTCAGGTCGTCAATTGGACGAGATCAAGGTCCGCACTTGCAATCTTGCTTTTGCATCGGATGACGAAAATCTCAGTGCAGATTTTAATGTTTTGTTTAAATGGGCCTCGCTGGAGTTCGACAATTGGACACCGGCATCGGCCGAGATTATACATGAGCTTCTCAACCGACCCGAAGCCACACAAGAAAGCTTGGCCAAGTTGTTCGGCATATCGCAATCCTCTGTCAGTCAGCGGATGCGGCGTGCCAATTACGACCTGATTATGGAAACGGACCGTTATTACCGAAGAAAGATTTCACAGGCTGTATCATGATTCTCACTCGGCTCATATTGGCGCACTTGGTAGGAGATTTCCTTCTACAGCCCGACAAATGGGTTGCCGACAAAGAGCGGAAAAAACTAAAAAGCGGCTATCTGTATTTGCATGCTCTGCTTCATGCGGTATTGGCGTTTGTCGCTTTGTGGGATCTGTGGTTGTGGTGGATGGCGCTGTTGGTAGGCGGCGTTCATTTTGTGATTGATGCTGTTAAGCTTGTTTTTCAGACGCAACGCAGCAAGCGCATTTGGTTCTTCGCAGACCAGGCACTGCATCTTCTGTCGCTTGTATTGATCGCGTCATTGCAATTTCCATATTTCTATTTTATGGATATTTTCACTCGGGGAAATATAGCTATCATTACGGCTGTGGTTTTCCTGACAACGCCTGCTTCCATTATCATTAAAATGCTGTTATCTGCGTGGACGCCGGTCACTGCAGAACATTCTGACATCCGGACAGATTCCTTGGTCAACGCCGGAAAATACATAGGCGTTTTAGAGCGTTTAATGGTTTTCGCCTTCATACTGCTGAATCATTGGGAGGGCGTCGGCTTTATGATTGCTGCCAAATCGGTTTTTCGTTTCAGCGATCTGGCGGAGGCAAAACAGCGAAAGCTCACGGAATATGTCTTAATCGGCACCTTGTTGAGTTTCGGGATTGCCATTGCAACAGCCATTCTCACAAGTATTGAACTGAAATAAATAAATCCAATAAAAAAGTAAAAATGAATCAGAAAGGTGAAATGCTCTACGAGGGCAAAGCAAAACAAGTCTATGCCACCGATAACCCCGATGAGGTGATCGTCATGTACAAAGACGACGCCACCGCTTTCAACAATCAGAAGAAAGGTCAGGTGGACAAGAAAGGCCATTTGAACAACGAGATTTCCACGCTTATTTTTAAGCATTTAAATGATGAAGGCATTCCCACGCATTTCATAGAAAAAATGAACGACAGAGAGCAGCGTGTGAGAAAGGTCAATATTATTCCCATCGAGGTGATTGTCCGCAACTATGTGGCGGGCAGCATGGCGCAGCGTTTGGGGATAGAAGAAGGAACCAAATCGCCGGTTACCATTTTCGATATTTGCTACAAGAAAGACGAGCTGGGAGATCCGCTCATCAATGACCATCATGCGGTCTGCCTCGGCGCTGCCACTTACGAGGACCTAGACGAAATGTATGAGATGGCCGATACCATCAACGACAAACTTACCGCTTTGTTCGATAAGATGAACATCATTTTGGTGGACTTCAAAATTGAGCTGGGCAAAACCGCCAACGGCCAAATCATCTTGGCAGACGAGATCTCGCCCGACACCTGCCGCCTGTGGGACAAAGATACCATGAAGAAGCTGGACAAAGACCGCTTCCGCAGAGACTTGGGAGAGGTGACCGAAGCTTACGAGGAAATCTACAACCGACTGAAAAACGCACTTAATTAATTGATAAGGGCGGCTGCGGAGCACCGGGCTATCCGTTTCTATCTTTTTATTTTTTGAGAAAAATAAAAAGGATATCCACTACTATCCCTGCCGCTAACCACATATCCCATGAACACTCAGGAAGACAAATTGAAGTTGGACTATTCTTTTGCGAGCAAAAACTTCTACCCTCGCAATCTTTTCCGCGCCGGGCAAGAAGACGGCCTGCTGGATTCACCCACGGAAGAATGCGGCATCTTCGGGCTTTATTCCCACCACGAGGTAGATACTTTTTCCTTGGCGCAGTTCGGGCTTTTCGCCTTGCAACACCGCGGTCAAGAGGCCTGCGGAATCTCGGTTTTGCGCAACGGCAGAATTACAAATGTCAAAGATGAGGGCTTGGTGCTCGATGTTTTTAAGACCATCGAAAACCCCGAAAATTATATGGGCAACGCCGTCATAGGCCACACACGCTATACCACGGCGGGCGACAAGAAGAAGTTCAACTTTCAACCTTTCTTTGCCAAGAATGAGTACGACCAGATCATCCTGTCCATCGCGCACAACGGCAACCTGACCAACGCTCGAGAACTGCGCGCCGAACTGGAAGCGGAAGGTGTGGTTTTCCGTGCTACCTCCGACTCGGAAATCATTCTTCGATTGATTCAGAAGAATTTGGATTTGGG
>RDDY01000307.1 GCA_003852805.1 Chryseobacterium sp. | reverse complement strand
GGAAGTAACGGTCCTTCCCGCCACGCTTCATGGCCGAGAGCGAGCCCATGCCTTGGTAAGCTTTGAATTTGCGTCCTTGGAAGATGATTTCCTCTCCCGGAGATTCATCGGTTCCCGCCAAGAGCGATCCCAGCATTACCGCACCGGCGCCGCTGGCAATGGCTTTCACAATATCACCGGAAAGCTTGATTCCGCCATCGGCAATGACGGTCACGTTATGTTTTTCCGCCAACTCGTACACGTTATAGATTGCGGACAGTTGCGGTACGCCCACGCCGGCCACCACGCGGGTGGTGCAGATAGAACCCGGGCCTACGCCGACTTTCAAAACGTTGGCTCCGGCTTTTATCAAATCCGTGGCCGCCTCGGCCGTTACAATGTTGCCGCCTACAATATCCAGATCGGGGAAGTGTTTGCGGATTTCAGCCACCTTTTCCAAAACGCCTTTTGAATGTCCGTGTGCGGAGTCGACGGCAATGATATCCACACCCGCATCCACCAGCGCTTGCACGCGCTCCAGAGTGTCTTCGCCTACGCCTACGCCGGCACCCACAATCAGGCGGCCGCTGTCGTCCTTGGTCGCGTTGGGGTATTCCAGTTGGTTGTCTATGTCTTTGATGGTAATCAAGCCCACAAGCTTGTACTCGTCGTCAACGATGGGCAGCTTCTCAACGCGGTTCTTCAACAAGATTTCCTTGGCCTGTTCCAGATTTGTGCTCTTGTCGGAAGTGATGATGTTTTCTTTCGTCATGATCTCTTCCACGCGCATGTCCAAGTTTTCTTGGTACTTCACATCGCGGTTGGTAATAATGCCGATGAGCTTATTCTGTTCGTCGACTACCGGCAAGCCCGATATGCGGTAATGTGCCATCAGTTCACGCGCTTCGGCCAGGCTGTGGTCTTTGGTCAAAGTAACCGGATCGGTAATCATACCGTTTTCAGAGCGCTTCACGCGGTAGACCTGTGCGGCTTGCTCCTCGATGCTCATGTTTTTATGGATGAAACCTATGCCGCCCACGCGCGCCATGGCTATGGCTAAATCTGCTTCAGTCACCGTATCCATAGCTGCGGATATGATGGGGACGTTCAGCGTTATTTTATCGGTCAGGCGAGAGCGCAACGACACTTGGCTCGGCAGAATATCCGAATAAGCCGGGACGAGCAGTACATCGTCAAACGTGATGGCGTCTTCTACGATTTTATTATGAATGGACATTTTATAAACTGCTGTTTTTGATGAAATATGCTAAATAAAAAACCCGCCGAAAGGCGGGCGGTATTTTCCTTAGGCAAGGCTGACTCTTATAAAGCCGAGCACTTTCAGGTCGTCATTTACAGACTTCACGTAGTTGGCTACAGACATGCCGGTGTCTTTGATGTAAGCTTGGTGAACCAGCGTGTTGTCTTTGTAGAACTTCTGCATTTTCCCTTTCAGGATGTTGTCAATGATGTTTGCAGGCTTGCCTTCTTTTGTCAGAATGTCTCTTTCAATTTCCAGCTCGCGGTCGATGGTTTCTTGGGAAACTTTTGTTTCGTCAAGCGCAATAGGATTCATTGCTGCTACCTGCATTGCAACAGATTTTGCGGCTTCGTCGGCTCCTGCTACGTCGGCAGACAGAGAAGTAACGGCTGCAATTTTGTTACCCGCGTGAATGTAAGAACCCAAGAAAGGACCTTCAATTTTTTCAAAAGCACCGATTTCTATTTTCTCACCGATAACACCTGTCTGTTCTACCAATTTGTCGGCAACGGTAATGCCGTTATAGTCGGAGGCCAACAGAGATTCTTTTGTAGAGTGCTCCAAAGCTTGTTCAGCCAAATCGTGTGCGAGCTTTACAAAGTCATCGTTCTTCGCTACGAAGTCGGTTTCGCAGTTCAGCGCAATGATAACGCCTTGGGTTTTGTCACCGTTTACTTTGGCGATAACCGCTCCTTCGGTAGACTCTCTGTCTGCGCGGTTTGCGGCTACTTTCTGACCTTTTTTTCTCAGTATCTCGATTGCTTTGTCAAAGTCTCCTTCGGCTTCAACAAGAGCTTTTTTACAATCCATCATTCCGGCACCGGTGGTGTTTCTCAGTTTGGCCACATCGGCTGCAACAGGTGTATACATAAAATTATTTTTGATAAATTCGACTTCTATTTTAGGCTTTGCAAAGATAAAAAAAATCGGTCAAACATAAACAGCAGATATTTCCGTTATTCATTCATGTTTACTCTTCTTATCCATTCGGTACCATGTTGATACGCTTCCTATTTTCAGGGTTATTGGTAGCCCTTGGCAGCACGGTTTCGGCACAGTCGAAATATACAGCCGAGCAGGCTCTGCATAGCACGGACATGCAGTTGATTGCCAACTTTGTGAAATACAATCCCGATCATTCTGCCACGCCCGAATTGAAAAAAAAATTGGTGCTGTTATTGAACGGCGATCGAGATTTCTCATCGACGGCAAAGAGTGTAGTCATGTCGACAGGTGTAGCCGTTCCCGCGGGAGCAGGCACTGCGGCAGCGGTAAGAGGAAACACCGCGAAAACGGTGAAGATGCTCAACCACCTCTTCAGCAATGATGCTTCTAAAACCGAAGCCTATATCTTGGTGCGCAACAATTCCAAATGCAGGCTGACCGTTAAAATTGCAGGACGGGATTTTTATACGCTGACGGTGCCCGCCGCAGGCGAAGATGCCGTGCTGGTAAAAAA
>RDDY01000274.1 GCA_003852805.1 Chryseobacterium sp. | reverse complement strand
TCGTCAAAAGAGAGAGCGACATCTGGAAGGAATTGCCGAGGCTTATGTGGAAATGGTAGAGCAAATGCGCGGTGTGCAGAGAATTTCTCTGGTCAGTGCAACTCCGCTTTCTCAGCAGAACATAGACGAGATCCTGAAGTCTTCTTCACTGGTAGATCACAGCAAGAGTTTCGAGATCGACAGTACGGTAAAGCCTGAGATCCTGGGCGGCTACATTCTGCGCGTGGGTGACCAGCAGATGGATGCTTCGGTGAGATCCAAGCTCAACAACATTAAAAAAGAATTTCAACTTAACTAAGATAAATCGACCAATATGGCAGAAATAAATCCGGCAGAAGTATCTGCAATATTAAGACAGCAGCTGGCGAACTTCGATACGCAAGACAACGTAGAGGAAGTAGGCACGGTGCTGCAGATCGGCGACGGTATTGCGCAGGTTTACGGTCTGGAAAATGTGCAGTACGGCGAGCTTGTAAGATTTGAAAGCGGTATCGAAGGTATCGTACTGAACCTGGAAGAAGGCAACGTGGGTGTTGCGCTTTTGGGTGAATCAAAAAGAGTAAAAGAAGGCGATACTGTAAAGAGAACTCAGCGCATTTCGTCAATCCGTGTAGGTGAAGGCATGCTGGGCAGAGTAGTGGATACCCTGGGTAACCCTATCGACGGTAAAGGCCCTATCGGTGGCGAGCTGTATGAAATGCCATTGGAGAGAAAAGCTCCGGGCGTTATCTTCCGTCAGCCGGTAACCGAGCCATTGCAGACGGGTATCGTTGCGATCGACTCTATGATCCCGATCGGTCGTGGTCAGCGTGAGTTGATCATTGGTGACCGTCAGACCGGTAAAACTACCGTGGCAATTGACACCATTCTGAACCAAAAAGAATTCTATGA
This sequence comes from Chryseobacterium sp., assembly GCA_003852805.1. GTDB lineage: Bacteria > Bacteroidota > Bacteroidia > Flavobacteriales > Weeksellaceae > Elizabethkingia. Next base: position 1,824 of record RDDY01000274.1, on the reverse strand, counting down.
TGCAGGTCAGCCTGTATTCTGTATCTATGTAGCCGTAGGCCAGAAAGGTTCTACCGTTGCACAGATTGTAAAGACATTGGAAGACCGTGGCGCGCTGGCTTACACCGTAGTAGTTGCTGCCAACGCTTCTGACTCTACGCCGATGCAGGTTTACGCTCCGATGGCGGGTGCTGCTATTGGTGAGTACTTCCGTGACACGGGTCGTCCTGCCCTGATCATCTATGATGACTTGTCAAAACAAGCGGTTGCATACCGTGAGCTTTCTCTGCTTTTGAGAAGACCACCGGGCCGCGAAGCTTATCCGGGTGACGTTTTCTATTTGCACTCCAGACTTCTGGAAAGAGCTGCGAAAGTAATCGGTGACGATGAGATTGCCAAGCAGATGAACGACCTTCCGGAATCTCTGAAACCAATCGTAAAAGGCGGCGGTTCCCTTACTGCACTCCCAATCATCGAAACTCAGGCGGGTGACGTATCTGCATACATCCCGACCAATGTTATTTCCATTACCGACGGTCAGATCTTCCTGGAGTCCGACTTGTTCAACTCCGGTGTCCGTCCGGCGATTAACGTAGGTATCTCTGTATCTCGCGTTGGTGGTTCGGCTCAGATCAAGTCGATGAAGAAGGTATCGGGAACGCTTAAGCTGGACCAAGCTCAGTATAAAGAACTCGAAGCGTTTGCCAAATTTGGTTCCGATCTGGACGCTGCTACACTTTCTGTAATCGGTAAAGGTGAAAGAAACGTAGAGATCCTGAAGCAGAACGTGAACTCTCCACAACCGGTAGAAGAGCAGATCGCTGTAATCTTTGCCGGAACCGAAAACCTGATGCGTAACATTCCTGTGAATAAGGTGAAGGCCTTCCAGAAAGATTACGTGGAATTCCTGAAAACGAAGCATGCCGATACATTGGCAGACTTGAAAGCAGGAAAATATGACGACAACATTACCGGCGTGCTGAGACAAGCCGCGCAGGATGTTGCTGCCAATTACTAAGAATCATTAATATTCGCCTAAACAATATTTATGGCTAATTTAAAGGAAATACGCGGCAGGATTGCATCCATCACCTCTACCATGCAGATCACCAGTGCCATGAAAATGGTATCTGCTGCGAAGTTGAAAAAGGCGCAGGATGCAATCGTAATGCTGCGGCCTTATTCTGAAAAGTTGCAGGAGATCATCAGCAATGTGAGCTCTGCTTCCGATCAGGAAAACATTCCGGTGTACGCGAGACAACGCCCTGTGAAAAAGGTGTTGTATATCGTCATCACTTCCAACAGAGGTTTGGCCGGTGCGTTTAACTCTTCGGTTATCAAAGAGGTGAACAATAACCTGCGAAGCAACGGAGCTGTGGAAGCACAGATTCTGACCGTGGGCAAAAAAGCTCATGATGCCTTCCGCCGCAGCGGTCGCGTTTACGATAACCAGAGCAGCGTTTACGATGCTTTGAGCTTTGAAAACGTGTCCAAGTTCACCACCGACGTGATGCGCGAATTTGTGAACGGTACCTTTGACGAAGTGTTCTTGGTGTATAACCAATTCGTCAATGCAGCCACACAGTTGGTGAAAACCGAAAAGCTGTTGCCAATCACCATGCCGGAGAAGGATGAAACCAAGACGGTGGAAACGGATTACATCTTTGAGCCGGGACGCGAAGCTATTTTGGACAATCTGATCCCGAAGAGCATTCGTACTCAGGTGTTCAAAGCGGTGTTGGATTCTGTTGCGGCAGAGCATGGCGCCCGTATGACGGCGATGCACAAAGCAACCGACAACGCAACTGCACTGAAAAACGATCTGCTGATCTATTACAACAAAGC
>RDDY01000381.1 GCA_003852805.1 Chryseobacterium sp. | reverse complement strand
ACATCGGTACTTCCGGAGCCGAGATCGGCGGGGCGTTCGGCGGCGAGAAAGACACGGGCGGCGGCCGCGAGTCGGGCTCCGATGCTTGGAAGGTTTACATGCGCCGTCAGACCAACACCATCAACTACACGACTGAGTTGCCGCTGGCGCAGGGCATCAAGTTCAACATTTAACCAAATCACAAAACACCATGGAAAAGAGAGTAGAAGCCGCGCCGGAAGCGCGCGAAAATATAGTAAAAAAAACGCTCGGACGGCATATCCTTGCCGACGGTTTCGATTTTGTAATGGACTTTGAGAAATCGGAAAGTTCATACATTGTAGACGCACGAAACGGCGACCGCTATCTGGATATGTTTTCCATGTTCGGTTCTGCGTCGGTAGGCTACAACCATCCCGACATCGTGGCAAAAGAAGCTTGGCTCGGCAAAATGGCAACTTTCAAACCTACACTCAGCGATGTTTATACGCCCGAATACGCCCGATTTATGGAAGTCTTCGAACGCGTTGCTATCCCCGAGGAATTGCAGTACTGCTTCTTTATAGAGGGCGGTGCCTTGGCGGTGGAAAATGCGATGAAAGCCGCGTTCGACTGGAAGACGCGCAAAAATTGGCAAAAAGATGTGAAAACCGAAGGCAGTGTTTGCATCCACTTCCGCCAAGCCTTTCACGGACGCAGCGGTTATACTTTGTCATTGACAAACACGACCGACCCACGCAAATACGAATTGTATCCAAAGTTCGATTGGCCGCGCATTCTCAACCCCAAGTTGCGTTTTCCGCTGACCGAAGAAAATCTGCAACAAACGATTCAAGATGAAAAGCTGGCGCTGATTCAAATTGAAGAAGCCATCATCTCAAATCCCGATAAAGTTGCGTGCCTGATTATTGAACCCATCCAAGCCGAAGGAGGCGACAACCATTTCCGGGAAGAATTCTTAACCGAGTTACGACGCATTTGCGACGAAAATGAAATTCTTCTCATCTTCGACGAAGTGCAGACGGGCATCGGTTTGACGGGGAAAATGTGGTGCTTCCAGCATTTCAATGTGGTTCCGGATATCATTTCGTTCGGCAAGAAAACTCAGGTTTGCGGAATCTTGGCCAACAAAGCGAAACTGGATGAAGTGGAAAAGAACGTTTTCCAAGAAAGTTCGCGCATCAATTCCACTTTCGGCGGAAATTTCCTGGATATGCTGCGCTTTCAACTGATTTTGGAAATCATCGAGAAAGAGAACCTAGTGGAAAACGCAAGGGTAGTGGGGGATTATCTGCTGGAGCAACTGCAATCTCTGGAAGAACGGTATCCTACCGTTTTGAGCAATGCTCGCGGGCGCGGCCTGTTCTGCGCAATCGATTTCAACGATATGCAGTCTCGCGATATTGTACAGGCTGCGATGATGGTCGACGAAAAAGTTATCATTTTGGTATGCGGCGAGAAGAGCTTGCGCTTCCGTCCGCACCTGACGGTAAGCAAGGAAGAAGTAGACTTGGCAATAGAAGCCATCGAGCGTGTAATTCACCGTAATCTATTGTAAGAAATGGCAGAAGTAGATGCACAGGTACCTGTGTTTGAGAGCATGAATGACGAGGAACTGAGAAAAGTGCAGGACGCATTGAGCGCAAAGAATATCGCCGCTGCGGTCGACGATAATCTGCCTGACTTCCCGCCGGCTCCGCCCGGAACCAAAAGATTGATGGTTCCGCTGAGAGACGAATCGAAAGCTTTTGAAATTATAGACGAGTACCTGAAGCAATTTTAAATGGAAAAACCTGACTTTGCGGTCAGGTTTTTTTGTTTTAAATATTTGTGGGTATCGAAAAAAGTTCTATTTTTGCACAGCAATCAAGGGGGATTAGCTCAGCTGGCTAGAGCGCTTGCATGGCATGCAAGAGGTCATCGGTTCGACTCCGATATTCTCCACTTCAAAGGCTTCCGACAACGAAAGCCTTTTTTTTAGCGAAGGGACGTTGAGTTGTCCCGACCTGTCGAGAAGGTTCACGATTGGACTCCGATGTTCTCCACTTCAAAGGCTTCCGACAACGAAAGCCTTTTTTTTTTAGCGAAGGGAAGCGTTGATATAACTCTGCCAAAGTTCAAAGCTTTGGCAGAGTTCGGAGAAGATCGAGTTCATCATGGTATATCGCATTTCCTCGTAAGACTACTACGTTTAACTTCCCTCAACGGTTTACAAACCGGTTTCGCGAATCACTGCAAAAGTTTTAAGTTTTGGCTGAGCAGAGCGGTTCAAGATTTTTTCTCGACGTCAACTTGATAAGTGTCCGACGAAACAACAAGAATGGGAACAGGAGTTGATAGAACATTCACGTCAATCCGAAAACAATTACATCATGGACAACTTAGCAAACGAGCAACTGATAAATAGATATTTCTACCTTTTCAATCAACACCATTGGACGAAAATGGCGGAGTTGTACGCCGAGACGGCTGATTTCAAAGATCCGTCATTCGGTACCGGAATCGTGGAACAGACCCGCCAACAAATTGTTGACAAGTATTCGGAATTACAACAAGTATTTCCTGATCTGCATGACGAGGTACAGCAACTTTATCTGTCGGGCGAGAAGCATGTGATTGTAGAATTTGTCTCCACAGGTACGGCCGCTGACGGCAGTGTCTTTGAGCTGCCGATCTGCACCATATTCACCATTGAGGACGGAAAGATCATAAAAGACTTCTCGTACTACGATAATTTTGATGAAAAGGAATTTCAATAAGATGGCA
>RDDY01000248.1 GCA_003852805.1 Chryseobacterium sp. | reverse complement strand
AAGGCCTACTAACAGAAGTATCTGCCAGATGCGGCCGAGCTCTACATATTCGTATCCCGAATGTCCCCACAGGAAGTTATCGACAAGGCCCAGCTTCTGCATAACGCCCAGCCACTGTCCGGCCATTGAACCGAAGACCACGATTACCAAAGCGATGAATAGCATGTTGACGCCGAGCACCTGGTATTTCGGTTCGTACCCTGATACGGCAGGAGCTATGTAGAGACCGGTGGCCAGCCATGATGTCGCGATCCAGAAAATCGCCAACTGCACGTGCCAGCTTCGGGAAATGGATTGCGGCAGGATTTCATCCAGCGGAATTCCGTAGAAAGCGCTGCCCTCCACACCGTAATGCGCCGTGACCACGCCGGCCAGCATTTGAACCAGAATCAGCAGGGCGACCACCCAAATATACTTCAACACCGCACGCATGGAAGGCGTGGGTTTCATATTGCGCAACGGATCTTCCAACGGCAGCGTTTCCGCGTCTTCTTCGTCTTTATTCTTGGCATAATACAACACCAAGATACCGACGCAGGCCAAAAGCAAGAGCACACTGAAACCCGACCACAGATGGAGCGCCGAAGATGGCGTATTCCCTACCAACGGCTCGTGCGGCCAGTTGTTGGTATAAGTGATATCGTCGCCCGGGCGGTTGGTTACCGTCACCCAGGTGCTCCAAGCGAAGAACGCATTCATCTTGCGCACCCGCTCGGCATCTTTTATCGTATTTTTCGGAATTGCATATTGATCACGTACCAAATCCATCGACGGATCTCCCATGAAAATACGCGAGTAATAATCTGCCATCTTCGCCGTGGCAATTGCACGCTCAGGCGTGTAGACAATTTCATCTTTTGCCTCGTCGTAGGTGTTCTTGCGCATTTGCTCTTGCATCCGCGCGCGGTATTTCGCCTGCTCATCGTTCGGAAGCTGACTGTACGACATGCCGTCAGTCTTGGCTAATTCTTCCAAAACCACTTCGGCCTCGCGGTGCAGATAATCTGCAGTCCAGTCGGGTGCAATGTAAGCACCGTGTCCCCAGATACTGCCCACCGTTTGTCCGCCCATGGACTGCCAAACATTTTGTCCGTCTTTGATGTCTTGCCCCGTAAAAAGCACTTTACCGTCTGTGGTTACCACCTTGGCCGGGATGGGCGGTACTTGCCGATAAATCTCTACGCCGTAGAAAATAAGTACGGCAAAAGAAAAAACAATTACCCCCGGTCAACCAGATCCATAATTTTCTTGCACTCATAGGTTTATTTTTAGATATGAGGAAAATCTGCCCGCAGCACGGCCGCGGGCAGCTTGGTTTTATGCAAATTCTTTCTCTAAATCAATTGCCTTCGGGAAGAGAATGTTGTTCTCCAAATGGATATGACGATGTAGGTCGTTCTCGAAATCTTCCAACATAGCGAAAGTCACGCGGTAGGTATTACACGCGTCCGCAGGCGGTATGTAGCCGTCGGTTATCTGTGCAATCTTTTCAAAACGTTCTCCTTCTACGGTATGCTCGTGTTTCATCATAGCCACGGGGTTTTCCACCGTACCGAACTGCGGCTGCCGAAGCGGTTCTCCGGTTCTTTTGGCCTCGGTCATCTTACGGATGAACGGGAACAGAATAAGCTCTTCCTTTTTCATGTGAGCAGCCAAGTCTTGTGCCGATTCTTGAAAGAGACGGTTGATCTCGAACAATTCGGGATGGCGGTCACCGTGCACTTTGCAAAGTTTGTCCAAGAATTGCAGCAAAATCGGGGTTTTGTCTTCCACATAACGGTGATGCGTTTTCTCTACATAGTCGGCCAATAAATCCAGCGGCCAGCTTTGGAAATCGATATCGCCGTTGTTGCCCGACGGCAGTTCTGCCAAAGCGCGGTAGATGTTTTCGGGGTCGATCTTTTTCGGAGTGCAAGCTTCTTCTATGCTGCGGTTGCCTTTGCAGCAAAAATCGATGCCGTGTTTTTTGAATAAGGCCGCTGTGCGGAAGTCGTCGGCCACAATTTCGCCGATGGTTTTTGTGGGTGTGGTAATCATGATTTGTTTATATTAGGACACTTTTGTCTTGTTTTAAATTTTAAAAAAAGGATGGAGACTGCCCATCCTTCTCTTTTATGATGGTTATTCTTACTTGAGCGAAAGAATGTATTTAACCATAAGTTTTGCGTTCTCCTTGCTCATGCCGGCGTGTGCGGTCATAGGTACATCTCCCCAGTGACCCGAACCACCTTCTATGATTTTGTCGGCAAGCATATCTATGTTGGCATCGGTAGCCTCATACTTGGCAGCCACCTCTTGGTAAGACGGACCGATAAGCTTGGCATCTTCTTTATGGCAGGTAAGGCAGTCGGCTCCTTGGATCAGGCTTTTGCCTTCCTCTTCAGGAGTACCTGCGGTAGCTACCGGCTCGGCCACTGTTGGCTCTTCGAGCATCACATTGGATTCCGGCTGAGTCTCGGCGGGAGTTTCGTTTTTGGAACAAGAAGCGAATGCTAAGGATACTGCAAATGCAGCAACAAATAACTTTTTCATTTTAATAGCTTTTTAGGGGTTAAATTTATTTTAGTTGTGTAAAGCTTTCTTGGTTTCTGCTACAGCAGATGAAATATCAATGCCGGAACCTTCTTTTTGATATTGCAACACTCCGCCGCGGTTGAAAACGCTGATGATGTTGGAGTGGGAGAAATCCATCGGTGATATCTGCTTATACTTGACTGCCAGCACGTTGGCTAACTGTTGTGTATCTGCCACGC
>RDDY01000202.1 GCA_003852805.1 Chryseobacterium sp. | reverse complement strand
GCTTTGATATACGGCAAGCGGATCATCAATTTCTTGCGCAGACGGCAAATGGGCGAGCTGGTACGCGACTTGGGATTGGAAGGACAAAAACAAAAAGAAGGCACGCCCACCATGGGTGGTGTCATCATTATATTGGCGACCATTATCCCCGTACTGTTGTTCACAAAGGTGCTCAACATCTATATCGTTCTGCTGATTGTTACCATGCTGTGGATGGGCGGCATCGGTTTCTTGGACGATTATTTGAAAAAGATCAGAAAAAACAAGGACGGCCTCAGCGGCATTTTTAAAGTTGTAGGTCAGGTAGGCATCGGCCTGATTGTGGGCATCACCATGTACTTCCACCCCGATATTACCGTGAAGCGCAAATACAGCGACTCTCAGTTGGTCAACCGCAACAATGTAGAGCAGAATTTTATGCCCGAAGAAAAGTCGATGGTTACCACCGTGCCTTTTTTCAAAAACAATGAGTTGGATTACAGCAAACTTTTGTTTTGGATGGACGACGAACAAGCGAACGAATGGGCGTGGGCTGTCTTCATCCCGATCGTTATTTTTATTGTGACGGCCGTTTCCAACGGAGCCAATATCACAGACGGCATAGACGGTTTGGCGGCCGGTACCAGCGCCATCATTTTATTGACGCTGGCATTTTTCGCTTATCTCTCCGGTAACATCATTTTCGCAGATTATCTTAACATCATGTTTCTGCCGAACATGGGCGAGACCACCATTTTTGCCGTGGCATTGGTAGGCGCGGTCATAGGCTTTTTTTGGTACAATACCTATCCGGCGCAGGTATTCATGGGCGATACCGGCAGCCTGATGCTGGGCGGCGTTATTGCCGTCTTGGCCACCATCTTGCGCAAGGAATTGCTGATTCCCGTGCTGTGCGGCGTTTTCTTGGTAGAGAATATCTCGGTCATGCTGCAAGTGGCTTACTTCAAATACACCAAGAAAAAGTATGGCGAGGGACGACGCATCTTTTTGATGTCGCCGCTTCACCATCACTATCAGTTGCAGTCTTACCACGAGTCTAAAATCGTAAACCGTTTCCTCATCATCGGGGTTATCTTGGCGGTTATTTGTCTGATCAGTTTGAAAATCCGTTAACGATGAAGAGAATGAAAGTGACAATATTGGGCGGCGGCGAGAGCGGTGTAGGCGCCGCATTCTTGGCCAAGCAAAAAGGCTTTGACGTTTTTCTTTCCGATAAGGGAAAAATCAGAGATCGATACAAGGCCATCCTCGCTGAGAATGACATAGACTTTGAGGAAGAAAGCCATGATGAACAGCGAATCTTGGCGTCGGATTGGGTCATCAAAAGCCCGGGCATCCCGAAGAAGGCAGACATTGTTGCCAAAGTCAACGCACGCGGCATCCGGCTGTCATCAGAGATAGAATTTGCTTCGAATTTTACTCAGGCAAAGATTATAGCGGTAACGGGCAGTAACGGCAAAACCACCACGGCCTCTCTGATCTATCACATCCTGAAAAACGACGGTTATCATGTGGGCTTGGCCGGCAACATCGGCAAAAGCTTCGCCTATCAGGTGGCCACCGAAGATTTCACCTTTTACGTTCTGGAAGTCAGCAGTTTCCAGCTGGACGATATCCAAAGTTTTCGGCCGTACATTTCATTGTTGTTGAATCTTTCGCCCGATCATTTGGACCAGTACAATTATGACTTTGAAGAATATGCGTTGGCCAAGTTCAGAATCACCGAGAATCAGGAGAACGACAACTACTTCATCTACAACAAAGACGATGAAATGAGCCGTCGTCTTTTGGATAAGTTAGACCTGAAGGTAAAACAAGTGCCGTTCTCTCTCCACAAGAAATTGAATGAAGGCGGTTACACCGTAGACGATGAACTGGTAATCAAACTGCACGATGAGTTCCGTATGAAAGTCTCCGGTCTTTCTCTTGTCGGCAACCATAATGTGGCCAACAGTTTGGCGGCCGGCATTGCAGGGAAGATTTTGAACATCAGCAATGAAAGCATTCGCAATTCACTGATGACTTTTCAAGCGGTACCGCACAGACTGGAGCAGATTGCAGAGATCGACGGCGTACGCTACATCAACGACAGTAAAGCAACAAACGTAAACGCCGCCTATTACGCGCTGGAAAGCATGAGTCCGAAAAAAACCATTTGGATTGTCGGCGGCGTGGACAAAGGAAACGATTACAGCGAAATTGCCGACTTGGTAAAGCGAAAAGTCAAGGCAATCGTCTGTATGGGCATAGACAACACCAAAATTATCGACTACTTCTGCGGTTCTACGGAGTTGCTGTTTGACACTTCGTCTATGGAAGCAGCGGTAGAAAGAGCACGGTCGTTGGCAGAAGCGGGCGATACCGTTTTGCTGTCGCCATGCTGTGCCAGTTTTGATCTGTTCGAGAATTACGAGGACCGAGGCGAACGTTTTCGGGACCAAGTATTGGCAAGCGTTAACGGATAACCAAACAGAATGATGAAAGAGCAGTTTACAGAAACCAAAACCGAATACCTGAAAGGAGACAAGGTATTGTGGATCGTGATTATACTGATATCCATGCTGTCGGTATTCCCGGTGTATTCTGCCAGTTCCAACTTGGAATACATTGTCAACAACGGCACCACCACCGGCCACGTGGTAAAACATATCGCCTTTGTCTTCGCGGGCCTCATCATCATGAGGTCTATGGCGGCTTTCCGTATAGAGAAGTTGGGGGCATTCAGCATTTTGGCCCTCTTCGGTACGGTTCTTTTGCTGTTGCTTACTTTTTCTTCCGGTCAGGAAATTGGCGGTGCCAGTGCTTCCCGATGGCTGC
>RDDY01000090.1 GCA_003852805.1 Chryseobacterium sp. | reverse complement strand
TACTCTTTTTGATAGTAGGACGCTGCAAACGCCCTGTTTATCGCACTTTGTAAAACTTGCAGAGGGGAAGGGATTCTAAGAAAGAAAACACGCACTCTGATAATCAGTAAGTTAGGTTTTCCAAAACAGTGAAAAAGACAGTGTTTTTTACTATTTTTTTACTATTTTTTACTATTTTGTGTTCGGGTTAATGGTTGATTTTAGCGGTTTGCGGCGGGTCATTCTGCATACATTTGTTCTTGACGAATATTCCCATAAGTATCAGCGCCACGATGATAAGCACGACGGCATTCTTCTTTAAATACTCGGCACCTGTAAGCTCATCAGGCGCCCAGGGTTTCGGTGTCTCGGTGTCGCGTACGACAATGGTGTCGGTCTTTCCTGCACCGAACAATATTATCAGATAAACGAAAATCCAAACGCCCGCAGTAATAAGCGTCAACACGATGTGTAGCGGATGGTTTATCTTGGCTTTCTTTACCATTACCGCAGTACGCGCGGCGTCGTCTTTGTTTACTATGGTGTAGCCTTTGGATATCCAGTGTGCTATATTGTGGTTAAAGTGATCCATGTCATTATATTTTTACCATTCCATTTTCTTGGCGAGCAAATAAGCGTTGTACAGATCGCCGTGTTCATAACACACTTCGATTTGTAAGTCGCTGTTTATTTTCAATATCAAATAATTGTCAAGCTGACCGGGCACGGGAAAGTTCCAGTACGCGGCATATTCTATCAACTGCTTTTTTATGTGATACTCCGTATTGTCAAAATCATCATCTGCATAAGCGGGCGGAGTGTAGTTGATATAGTCGTTGTCCGTGGTGTAGTAGCGGCTGTTCAATTCGTTTTTGATCACAGTGTAGTCATCGAGAACTGCATGCAGGTTTGGGTAATGATCGAACAATACACGCACCTTGGCCAACTGATCTTTGTGATAAAAAAAAGTGCGCACGCTCAACGGGGCGGTTTGCCATCCTGAAATTGTAGAAGCAGATCAGCTCATCGGCAGGCACATGATTCAATACAGTGCCGCTGCGCTTGCCTTCTATCTCCGCAATTGCTTTTTCGGGCGCGCTGCCAAATTCTATTCCCAAGAATCCGTTCAATTCCATTTTATTGTGCTATTCTTTCGACTTGCGCCCAAGCGACGACCAAAAAAAACTTTGATATAAAGTCAATGGGCACCTCTTCAGGCTCATATCCGGTATGGTTATGTTCCGGCAGCGGATCAGGTATCAAAAGCAGATGGCTTTTAGACTGACGCGATCTCTTCACAATTTTAACGGTACGAAGCTCATTACGCATGATAACGCCATATGCTTGGTTGGTAGTGAAATAGGTTTGCCAATCGTTAACTTCTTTTAATCCGATTATGGCTCTGCTGGGTATTCTCCGAGATATGGAATGACCTATGAGGTTGCAGGCGAACTCAGAACCGTCAAACTCAGGATGGTTAATATAAAAATCAGGGTTGTAAGATGTAAATATCTCATCGCTATTCCAACCGCCAGAAAAATCCATGTTGTAATACGGTACAGGCTTCTTCAGCCCACCCTTAAATAAATCTTGCCTATAAATGACCGACAGCGGTTCACTCACTTGATTTTCCGCTTCTTCTACATCTGAATATGAATATAGTTCAGATAATTTGGTTTTTATATTGTCGGTTACGGGCACTCGACCGTTAAGCATATCAGAAAGATAAGTTTTCTTCACGCCCAAATCTTCCGCTATATCGCCTTGTGTGCGGCTATATCGGAACTTTATCTCATTGATGATCCTCTTTAAACGGTCCTGCTCTGTCATGACTGATATTTTAATAAAACTTTAACATGAAAAAAGTTCATATTCATTTTGCTGGTATGAACAATGTTCATATATTTGTAACAGATTGTTGAACAAAGATAAAATAAAGATGTTAATAAAGGCACAAATACTCGACAAAATATTGCAGACGCCCGCTTTATTCGGCGAACTGCTGCAAGTGTTAGGCATTGACAAACCCGCCACGTTGGTGCGTGCGCTGGAGCGTAAGAGCAAGTATTTTAGACAGAACGTGGACGTCTCAATATCTCCTTCGGGCGAATGCCGAGGTAATATTCGATGCTGCAAAAAATGTAGTAGTGGTAATCGACTTCTTTTAATCGTGCAAAGATTTTTTTATGCTGTTTATCCGTGGGTTGGATATAGCCTTCGGTTTTCTCTTCATAGCGGGCGCGAATATCCCGCACCGGGTTGGTCTTTATCAGGTCCCATTCCACCAGTTCGGTGAACAAGCTGCTAAGACAGCTCATGTGTTTATTGTAATTCTTGCCTTTCCATTTGTGTTTTTTCTCCAAGTAATCCATCACGGTTTTCACATGGATGCGCTCACAATTGTGGATGCTAAGCTGAGACAGCCGTAACGATTTGATGGCTTTCCGTACGAAACGGAGAGTGCAAGAATAGTCGGAACGCGTTTTTTCAGATACTGCTTTTTTGGAAAGCGCAAACTCCAGCGCGTCGGCGAAAGGCATTACAGTGGTTTTGACGGTTTGCACACCGTCGGGTTGCCAACCTGTGCGGATCTCGGCCTCGATGGCAAGCTTAAACTGTTCGCACCTCAGCATCCGTTCATCACGGTCGTCGGTGGTGTTGATGCCTTTGTAAAATTTTTTGCAGATTCTTCGCGTCTGCAAATTGTAAATGTACACATACCAACGTTCGGTTTTATTGTCCGGAACATAGATACGCACTTCAAAGGTTTTCATTATTCACACAATTGTGAACACTTGGGGAAGTAGAAAACTTTTACTCTTTTTTACTCTTTTTGATAGTAGG
>RDDY01000339.1 GCA_003852805.1 Chryseobacterium sp. | reverse complement strand
GATAACCTCATCCACTTCAAAAGCTTCGCGCTCAAAGGCAAAGTCGCTGTCCATGACTTCGCGGCTGCCGATAAGGCCGTGGTCCGTCTTTTGGCTGTATTGGAAACCGTTGAGGTAATCGGTAGTTGTTGTTTTTGTTTCTTGTGCATTGGTGGGCGCGAGAATTTATATTTTCCAGACTTTTTATCTTATATGGGCATGCGTGATGCTCGCCCCAGCAAGGGGAAGCTATTTATAATGAGTTATATATATAATCTTTCCATCTTTTGCACTAATCTTAATTTCAAACGTTCCCCCAAACATAGGCATACCTCCAGATAATAATTTATCTAAAATTCCTGAATTCAAACTACCTGTAATAACCCATACATTATTACCCGTTAACTCAATATTGTATGGTCTTTCATTTTTAATTTTAGATTCCCCATAAATAACAAATAAATTATCTTCTGCTATTTTAACAGCAATTTCTTCATTCTTGACAATACAATCTTCGCAGTTGATTACATGTTGATTTCTTTTTATGTATTTTTCCTTTGAAAAAAAAAGATTGCATAAAAGCAAAATGCCTAACAAAAGTATTATGGTTATTAATATTTTTTTTTCATTTTATATAACTTTTTTACCTTTTAGCATTGGGGAAGATTTCATAAGAGGAATAATAACATTATCCATAATAATCTTGCCTGTACCTCTTGTTGGTTCGTTTTTAGGCAGTTTATCACTGTCAATATTATTCGATCTGTTAGGGTGGTTTTTATCACTTGGAATATCTTTATCTAAAATAATTGTCTGATTTGTTTTCACGTCATACTTTAATAATTCTCCCTTCGGAGTTGAAATATAAGCATCCATTCTAAGCAATTCTGCACCTTTTTTATCATCAGAAGAAGGGTTATCATTATCATATCTTTTATCATAGTTTGAATGAGTATGTACGGCAGAAACAATTTTTGCATTATTCATTGAAAAGTTAGGAGCTGGTGTCACTCCATCTTCTTTCCCGCTTATGTTAGGGGTAGTATAAGTATAATATTTTTCACCTTTTTTATCAGTAACCTGATATATAACAGCACCATACTCCCTTTTATCTCTTATGGAATTATCATTATATAATTTAGCAAAATCTTTTGCAGCAGCTCTTATTGTTTTAAATCTATCTCCCGGATCCATTGGCTCTCTTCCGTCTGGATCAATAAATCTCAAAGGATTATTAAATGCGTAATTATACGGACTATGACGCATCATTTTCTCCGCCAGCGGATCAACAACACCCCACCGTCCGATATCCGGCATATACATTCTTGCACCATAATCATACATACCGTTTTCCTGTAATTCTTTGCCGTTGTACTTGTATTTACTCCACGGCTGCGCCAGATAAGAGACCAAGTCGCTGTTCAAAAAATTCATCCCGAAGGGGTAATAGTCGTTGGTGTCCAAAACTTCCGGACTGTTGCCGTTGCGAGTGAACGACACTCTTACATTTCCAAGGTGATCACTGCCTCCCTGCTTTTTATTGTTTTTAAAGGAATCGGCGAACCTCCTGCGTCGGTTTGTACTGATAAATGTAGCGTTTATTTTGGTAATCGTAAAAACCTTCCGCGGTGGGCAAAAAGGAGAGGACTAAAGTTGCATCAGTAGGATGTCCCGGTCAGCAAGGATTTCTTCTGGCATAAGGTATTCCGTGCTAAAAATATTCGTATCACTTGAGTTTTTCACTTGTGTACATCTTGCTCAAAGTCGCAGACTTTGCGCAGCTGGGATTTGTCTATTTAAAAATCTTCCTTATCAAAAAAAATACTATTGCAATTATAGTAGAACCAATTAAGATAATCAGCCACCAATATGGCAAAACCCAAGTAAAATAATACTTGATTGATCCTAAAATACCATTACTTCTATTTGCATCATCTGATAACGAAAAGATATATGTTATTAAAAACATTATTACTAATCCAAGAATAAAATATTTCAATAAATTTTTCATTTTTTCTTGTTTTTATGAGGATCTGCAGACAAAAACATTTTATTCCAATCTTTTATAGAATAATTTGTATCTCCCGCTTTAACACCCGTGAAATTTCCCTTCTTATCAGTCGTTACAGTAAAATTAAAATTTGTTATATCTCTTTTATTTTCTCCGTCTAAACTACTAAAAGGTGAACCTTGGTAAAAACCAACACCGATAAATAAATTTTGTCCGCTTGGATCACTTATAAATGCTTCAGTGCTCGGAAAGTTATCTCCAGTAAGCGAACCGCTTATTGAAAGCGTCCCTGCTTTTTTGTTTTCAGTAATGGAAAAATCAGAAAAAACGTCAATATTAGGTGCGCCAGGAACCATAGGATTTGCACCTTTTACATGAGTTCCAAAATCATAGGTTTTAGAGTTACCACTTTCTCTTAATTTCGCTTTATCTATAAAATTAACAGAGGGAGTTTCTCTCATACTTCCTGGTAAAAACCTATGAGAAGTTTCGCTACTCCAAGCGGTCGTTGTCATAGTGGTTTTGTCAGTATCAAAATTGATGACCTGGTGAACTCTTGCCGAAGGACCTGTATCATTAGTATAAGAGCGAACATTTGAATAGCTTCTTCTATCACCGTGAAATCCGCCACCAAAATAATTAAATGGTGCAAACGCTCTAATTGTAATAGGATAAGGAATTCTACCGTCCTTATCAATAAAATTTATAGGATTGTTGAACGGTGGGCGTTGTTGACCCACTTGCGGAGAAGATGCCAAGTTGGTCGCCGTACGCTTACTCGTTCAACAATCCTATAAATTTTATTGATAAGGACGGTAGAATTCCTTATCCTAT
>RDDY01000330.1 GCA_003852805.1 Chryseobacterium sp. | reverse complement strand
AAGGGATTCCACACCAATACTTTATCTCGCTTGAAATAAGCGTTCTCGGACAACAGGGAGAAGTTGAAGTTCCAGCGTTTTAAAAATGCGTTCTCGGAGTCGAGGATGGACGACGGAACCACAAATACCGCAGCTTGAATTTTGTTCTTGTTGGACGGCAGATAGCGGATGGTATTGGTGTAAATGCGGATGTATTGTGCTTGGTCCGCATATTCGGCAATTTCAAATTCATCCAATTGCTGTACGCCATCACCGTTGTAGTCGGTCCATTTATAAACTCCTTGTCCGTCCGGAACTTTCAGATACTGGAATTCGCGCTGCGCTTCTTGGCCGTTCCCTAATTCATAAAAAACTTGCAGGCGCAATCCTCCGCGTAACATTCGGTGGCTGAAAGTAAGATTGCCGATCACGAAATCCTGATTGCCGTACGAAGAACTGCCCGCGGTTTTTAGAATGTGTCGATAATGCAATTGAGCGCTCAACTGTGTGTTTTCACTTTTGATGATCTCCGACGAAATCTGCAAACCCAAGATATTGTTGACGTTACTCAAACGATTATCGCGGATGGAATCGTTTGAGCGCAGATAGATGCGACCCAAGAATTTCTGCCGCAAGCTGTCTGCAATTTTCCGCTGTACCGAAAGTTCTTTCCAGCCGTAACCCGATAAATCGGCCGTGGCGGTCGCGTTGTAGACTTTATTGTTACGCTCAAAGGCTGCACCTGCCGCCCAGCTTCCGCGCGGATCACGGCGTTCTGCAAGTACGCTGCCGCGTGCGAACTTGGTGTTCAGATCAACGGCGCGGGTATCGAGATAGGAAGCGGCTGCCGCAATGTTGAAATTGTCTTTTCGCCACGCGAAATCCACATCGTTTTTTAGCCCCTTGTAAAAATCTTCTTCCTGAAGGTAATTAAGCCTATAATCAAGCGAGGTGCGCTCTGCCCATTTGTTCAAGAAATTGGCGGTCAACCGGTGCTGTGTTCTGCCGTTGAACTCATTCGGTAGATTGAAATCCCGCCAGAATTCCACATTGTGGATGCGGTCTAAAATATGGAAGTTCTTGTTGATGAGTTGATACTCCACCGACGGCGTTCCCGTCCAATCACCGTTGAAGAATTTTTTGCGCCCGAAGATTCTTGTTGCATAACCTACATTATCTCGGGCGTCCAACCGACTGAAAAGATTCTCGTTAAAATTGCTGAGAGAAACATCCGCGCCCAGCACGCCATCATTCAGCTCATATTCCGCCGACGCCGAATAGATTTGTGTGGCTACAGGAGCAATGAGTTTCCTGACAGCTGCATAATCGCCCGCGCCGCTGCCTACATATTCAAAGATGCGTCCGTTGTTGTCAGATCGCCGTATTCGGTAGTCGCCCTTGCCCTCGCCAAAGAAGGTGAACGCAACCGAATAAAGTTGCTGTTCGGGGTCGGTGCTGTATTCGTAATAAGCGGTGCCGGCATCGTTCACCAAACGGTACAATACTTTGTTCACATCAAACTCGGTAGGTACGCTGCTCGGCGCAAACATTTTATTCGGATCGTTTCCTGCCGCTGCCAAGACCGCAATTTCTTCGGGCCGCAACTCTTGTTGGAGCGGTGCATTCTTGCTGTCGTTCTCAGAGAAAACGTCGAACGCCAGACGCATCCGCTCGCGCTTGTGCTTTAACCCCGCAGTTACCAAATAGCGTGCATAATTGCGATTGGCATAATTGTAGGAAACCGTGATAAAGTTCTGTCTGAAAATAGGCCGAGAACCGGTGAACGTTATTTCACCCGTATTGTAGTTGATTACGTAGTCTCGGTTCTCACCGCGTTGCATGAGCAAGCCGTCGATGTAAACCTGCTCGGAGCCCGAAATGATGGAAATGAACAATTCGCCGTTTTTGCCCGTCAGACGGTAGGGTCCTTGGTTTCCCTCGATGCCTTGAAAACGGATGCGGTGAAACTCACTGCGTGCCACGCCGATGGAGGCGGCCACATCGGTGCGGTTTCCGTTCTTTATCCAATAACTTTCAGACTGCAGACCCATGGTTCTGCGTTGATAGCGACTGAAGAAGCTTTCATTGTCCACCAAATCCAAATGTCCGGCGCGCAGAATGGTTTTGTCTTTAATGTTGAGTTGAAGATAAACTTTATCGAATTCTTGTAAAGTTTGGGTGTAGCCGTCGGCTTGTATGGGCAGGTTGTGATCGCTGATTGATGCCAAAATGCTAACATCAGGAGAGAGTTGTCCCGTCAACTGCAAATCCATCGACGATTGTACGGCCGAACCTTGATTATTGCCGAAACTGATCCCGCGGATGATGGATCCCTTTGGGTTGAGGTTGCCAAAAGGGTTGGACGGATGGTTCTTCGCCAAGACCTCGTCGTCAATCAAAATGCGCCTGCGAGTACCAATGAAATCTGCCGTATCGCGCGCATAGAACTCTCGGTTCAGTTTGCTTGCGATGACGCTGTCTTTTATAGCGGTGCTGTCTGACGGCAGATTCGGATTTTTCCACGTGAATATCTGTGCCGGCATCAGAGAAAAGCAGCAGAATAATAGGAGGATACACAGGCCCGAGAACTTCACTAAGGTCAAACGGTGGAAACCGTCAAAAATTATGAGGGTTCAATTTAACAATAATTTAAAGATTGCCGGAACCGGATTTGCAGCTAAAGAGATATATTTGCAAAAAATAAAAACAACTTAAAAATTTCAATCATGAAAAAGTTTTATTCTCTCTTTGCCATTGCCGCGTTTGGTTCAATGGTGTTCGCTCAAGGAACTGAAAACTTTGAGGCGCAAACTGTATTGACATCTACTTATGCCGATGGTAGTTTCAGCGGCCAAACTGCGGGCGTCACCGTGAATTTCGTTCACTCTCGTAATGAGGGATTGAGCACTTCCGAGGATTATTCGATTTCCGGAAAAGGAATCATGTTGAGAAGAGCAGACGAGCCAAGCTCCGTAGAATTTACCATCCCGAACGGTGTGGGCACATTTACCTTCAAATACCGCAAAGCTTTTACAGGCGGTAACGAGCGCAAGTTATCTGTGCAGGTTGACGGCGCAGAAGTTGCCACTTCAACTGCTTTTGGTGCAGGTTCCGGAGCAGACGCTACCGTTTATACAATGAACACGGTTATCAACAAATCAGGCGTTGTGAAGGTAAAAATCACTTACCCGAACGGTACTCCGGCAGGCAACAGACAAGTAACCATCGATGATGTGTCTTGGACGGCCAATACCATGGGCGTGGTAGATGCTTCTTCCATCAAAGCCGGTTTGGTTAAAAACACCTTCGTTAAAGAAAATCTTTCTTTCGGTGTAACAGGCAAAACGAGTGTTCAAATTTTCAACATGAATGGCCAAGAGGTTTCTTCCGCTGTGGTGGACGGAAACTCTGAACTTAATGTTGCATTCTTGCCAAAAGGCGCTTACATTGTAACTGCTGTGGTAGATGGTGAGAAAGTTTCTCAGAAAATCATCAAGAAGTAATCTGCTTTAGCAGATGCGTACGGACCGCCCTTGTGGCGGTTTTTTTATACCTTTAAGCCATGCAAAATTATCTGGATCTCCTTCGCCGTATCTATGAAAACGGCACCGACAAGGACGACCGCACGGGCACAGGCACGCGCAGTGTTTTCGGTTATCAACTGCGATATGATCTGAGCAAAGGTTTCCCACTGGTAACGACCAAGAAAGTGCATTTGAAATCGATTATTTATGAATTGCTTTGGTTTCTGAAAGGTGATACCAATATCAAGTACCTGAACGAACACGGCGTAAGCATTTGGGACGAATGGGCAGACGAAAACGGCGACCTCGGACCCGTTTACGGCGCACAGTGGAGAAGCTGGCGCGGCGCCGATGGCAAAACCATTGACCAGATTTCACAGGTAGTCGATCAGATCAAAAACAACCCGGACAGCCGACGGCTGATCGTTTCTGCTTGGAATGTAGGCGAACTGGATAAGATGGCATTGGCGCCCTGCCATGCAATGTTCCAGTTTTACGTAGCTAATGGTAAATTGTCCCTACAGCTGTACCAGCGCAGCGCCGATGTTTTTCTCGGTGTTCCGTTCAACATCGCCAGTTATGCATTGTTGCTGATGATGGTGGCGCAGGTCTGCGATTTGGAAGTGGGCGACTACATCCACAGTTTCGGCGACGTTCACATCTACAACAATCATTTCGAACAGGTTCGGAAACAGCTATCTCGCGAACCGCGCGCTTTGCCGCAGATGAAATTAAATCCCGAGGTAAAAGACATCTTCGACTTTAAATATGAGGATTTTGAACTCGTCGGTTATGATCCGCATCCGGGAATTAAGGCACCCGTTGCCATCTGATATTGTTGCGGTTTTTGGTTAACTTTGAATAAAGTTTAAAGCTATGGAACTCAGAGTACAACTGGAGCAAACTGCCGATGTCGAATTCATCAAAAAGCTGCTTTCGCAGTTGAAAGGAGTGGGGGAAGTTCAACTATGTGAAGACGAACTTTTAACCGAAGCTGAAAATGACGCACTTGTAGATCAGCTCTTAGAGCAAAGTCTACACGAAGTGGCGGAAGGCAAGGTTACGCTATATTCTCCTGAAATGCTTAAGAACCTTTTTAAGTGATTACGGTAGTCTTTACCGATCGCGCTAAGGAGTCGCTAGCGGAAATTTTACATTTCTTACGAGAACGCTGGACTCAAAAGCAAATCGATGAACTTTACAGCGATATGGAGCAGCTGATTTCAACCATTGACGATAATATTCTTAAGCATCCATATTATAAGAATTCTAACATCCGCAAAGCCTTGATCGCACGGCGCCAGGTAAGCGTGTTTTATAAAGAAACAGGCCGCGATCAGATTACGATCCTGTTAATTTGGCCAAATAAAAAGAACCCAAAAACTCTACGCAGTTTATTGAAATAAAATGAAACAACTCCTGATCTCTGCGCTGCTTCTTGGCGCATTTTTTAATCCGAATTTCGTCAGCGCACAAACTGATTACTCCGGGCGTGAGAAAGTCTATCGTGCAACGCACATCAAGATGACCGAGCTCAAGCATACCAAGCTGAAGGTCGGCTTCGACTACCAAAAAGAGCAATTGAACGGCGAGGAATGGCTCACCGCTGCACCGTATTTCTACGCGACAGATTCGTTGGTTCTGAACGCCAAAGCGATGTTGATCCACGAGGTGGCGCTGGACCGTAACGGTGCAAAGCAACCGTTGAAGTACGACTATAAAAACGATATGCTGAAAATCAATCTGGACAAAACCTACCAGAAAGATCAGCAATACACGGTCTACATCAAATACACAGCGCGGCCAAACGAGGTGAAACAGCAGGGGAGCACCGCCATCAGCGATGCGAAAGGCCTTTACTTTATTAACGCTCAGGGAAAAGATCCGGACAAGCCTACGCAGATTTGGACCCAAGGCGAAACGGAATCGTCATCCGCTTGGTTCCCGACCATCGACAAGACCAATCAAAAAACCACCCAGGAAATCTACATGACGGTGCCGGACAAATACGTGACGCTGTCCAACGGTTATCTGAAAGAGTCGAAGAAAGAGGCAAACGGCCTACGCACCGACCATTGGGTGATGGTTAAACCGCATTCGCCGTATCTGTTTTTCATGGGAGTTGGCGATTACGCCGTCGTTCGCGACAAATGGCGAAATATTCCCGTAGATTATTATGTGGAGAAAGAATATGAACCTTATGCCAAACAGATTTTCGGCAACACACCGGAGATGATGGAATTTTATTCCAAAATCCTGAAATACGATTATCCGTGGAACAAATACGCGCAGATCACAGGCCGCGACTACATCAGCGGCGCCATGGAGAATACCACGGCTACGCTGCACATGGAGATGGCACAGCAGAAACCCGGCGATCTGATTGATGAGAACCGTTGGGAAAGCACCATCGCGCACGAACTGTTTCACCATTGGTTCGGCGACTTGGTGACGGCGGAAAGCTGGTCGAATCTGACCGTCAACGAATCCTTTGCCAACTATTCGGAATATCTGTGGTTCGAGCATAAATATGGCAAAGACGAAGCCGACTACCATCTGTTGACCGATGTGGATCGCTATAAACATACGCCTACGGATTTCAACAAAGACTTGGTGCGCTTCGACTACGACTCACGCGAGGATATGTTCGATCTCGTTACCTACAACAAAGGCGGCGGCATCCTGCACATGCTGCGCAATTATTTGGGCGACGAAGCCTTTTTTGCCGGACTGAACCATTATCTGAAAACCTATGAGTACAAAAATGCCGAAGCCCATCAACTGCGTTTGGCGTTGGAAGAAGTGAGTGGTCGCGACCTGAACTGGTTCTTCAATCAATGGTTTTTCAACAACGGCCATCCTAAACTCGACATTAAATACAGTTACGAGCCGGTCAAAAAACAGATCACGGTAAATGTGCAGCAGACGCAGGGCTCAGATTTATATTTTCAGTTTCCGCTGGCAATCGATATTTATGAAAACGGCAAGGCCACGCGACACGAGGTATGGGCTGATGCCAAGGCTAACAACAGTTTCAGTTTCAATGTAACTAAGCAGCCCGATTTGGTCGACTTCAATGCAAACGGCGTATTGCTGGCCGAGGTCAACGACAATAAAACAGCGGAACAGTTTTACTACCAAGCACTGAACGCCAAGAGTTTTAAAAGCCGTTACGATGCGGTGAAAAAAACCGCCGAAAATGCCGATAAGGATGAAAAGGCGGTGCGCACATTGATTGCTGTTTTAAAGGATCCATCGTTCCGTCTCCGCATCGAAGCATTGAATGCGTTGGATCTGTCGAAACCAAATCAGCTGAAATTGGCAGGCGCAGAAGTCGAAAGATTGGCCAACAACGATCCGAAAACCCTTGTGCAAGGTGCGGCCATCGGCGCTTTGGGCAAGAGCAACGATCGGCGTTATCTGCCGATTTACGAAAAAGGCTTGACGGCGGTTTCCAACTCGGTGAAAGGCAATTCCTTGGCGGCTATGGCAAAAGTTGCGCCCGAGCGTGTGGCGACTGCTGCCGAAAATGTGGACCTCAGCAATGCAAGCGAAGATTTGATGACGACGCTACTGCCGATCATCGTCGAGAATAAAATCACCAAACATCAGCCTGCCATTGTCAGCATTGTGGCTTTCTATCCTTTTGTCGCCATGCAGCAACCGGACTTGGCCAAGCCTGCCGAAGAAGGTTTCAACTGGATCATGTCCACCGACAGTCCCGAGGCTACGGCTAAGCTGACCAAGCTGCTGACTCAGGTAAAATCTCAAATCGGACAAAATCCGCAGGCACAGATGATGGTGGTGAAAATGCTCCAATCGGGCCTTTCGTTGAAGATGGCCGCGCTGAAAGCCAATCCGCAAAACAAGAATATCAACAGTCAGATCGATATGATCAACGCGACTATCGAAGCTTACAAATAACACTTAAACGGCTGTTCCTACAAATTAAGGAACAGCCGTTTTTTTTATTGTTGTTGAAACTTCTGTTAGATCCGCTCCAGTTCAGACGAATTAATCACCGTTTTAAAGGTGCCATAGTTGACGGTCACTTTATCCTTTGAGATTTTCTCGATGGTTCCCACGCTTGTGCTGCCTACGATCCGAACGCGCTGACCGGGTTTCATCCATACGGCACGTTCGCGCTGTTTCTTTTCCTCCAGCTTTTCCATCGTCTCGGCAATTTTCTCCTGCACGTGCTCCTTTTTCAGCTGCTGGGTTACTTTACGCTTCGCTACTTTCAGACGGCTGGCTTCGGTTTTATCGGTATCCAAACGGCGATGTTTTTCGAGCTCCAAGATTTTTACAAAATCTTTCACCAAATCTTTCCGCGGTTTTCCGCTGACATAGGAATTGATAAAGCCTTCTATTTTGGTCCCGAACTGTAGTTTGCGGTGTTCCTGTTCGTAGAGTTTCTGGAAATTGTAAAGCTTCTGTTCCAGCTGTTCATTCAGCTTTTGCAGATTTTCTTTTTTGTTCTCGGTCGAACTTCGTTTCTCCTGCAGATCGGTTTTCAGTTTTTCGACTTCAAATTTTTCCTGCTGAAGCTTCACGATGGTTTTGTCCAGGTTTACCACGTCGTGCTCCACCTTTTTCTTTGCGGCGTGGATGATGAAGCGCGGAATCTTGTTCTTCTCCGCCACTTCAAAAGTAAATGAGCTGCCCGCCTGACCGATTTCCAGTTTATACAGCGGTTCCAGCGTGTTTTCATCGAATAGCATCGCACCGTTTTGCGCGTGCGGCAACTCTTCAGCCTTCAGCTTAATATTGGTGTAATGGGTTGTAATAATGCCGAAACTGCCTTTTTCGTAGAAATATTCGAAAAAAGCTTCCGCCAAAGCACCACCGAGTTCAGGATCACTGCCGGTACCGAATTCATCTATCAATAACAGGGTTTTATCATCAGCTTCACGAATAATGCGAGCCATTTTCTTCAGTCGCGACGAATAAGTTGAAAGATGATTTTCAATCGATTGGTTGTCGCCAATATCGGTCATCACTCGGTCAAAAAAGAACATCTGGCTTTTTGGGTGAACCGGAACCAGAATTCCGCTCTGAATCATCAGTTGCAAAAGTCCGATGGTTTTCAGCGTAATCGATTTACCGCCGGCGTTAGGCCCGGAAATACAGATAATACGGTTCTTCTGCGAGAGCGATAGCGTCTGCGGATAAATATGTTTGCCCTCGGCCGTATTCTGCAACCACAGCAGCGGGTGGTAAGCGTTGATCAGTTTCATCGACTGTTTGCGGCTAATCTCTGGCAGCACACCGTTGATCTTCTCTGCAAAGCGAGCTTTGGCCATCGTCAGATCCAGCTCGGAAACGTATTGCTGATACTGTTGCAACAGTGGTTCATGGACTGCAATTTCAGCAGTCAGTTTGCGCAGGATGCGGTCGGTTTCTTTCTTCTCGTCTTCCAATGCTTCGCGCAGGCGGAAGTGATGCTTGAGCACGCTCTCGGGCTGGATATAGGTAATCGATCCGGTTTTGGAAACGCCCAGTGTTCTGCCCGGGACGCGCCGTTTAAAACCTGATTTTACAGCCAGTACTCGCTGATCTTCAATAATCGTTTCGCGAATTTCATCCAGCAGTTCCTGGCCACCATACAGCGTGAGCGCACGGTTGAAGTTTTCCTGCACCGCTTTGCGCGCGTGCTGTATTTCCGTCCGTATTTCTTTCAGTTCAGGCGATGCATCGTTTTTTACTTCGCCGAATTTATTGATGACTTTTACAATCTTATCGCTGATTTCTTTCGTCAGTTCAATACTGCTGATTTCCTGATTCAGTTCAGGATAGTATTCATTGTATTTCCGAAAGAAAAGAATCAGTCGATTAACCATATCCGACAGATTTCGGATTTTCAGAAACGACGCGGCATCCAAACGATAATTTTCGATCATCATCACGCGCAGTTCTGCTTCAATATCGTCGTACTCGTTAAACGGAATGGCGTTCTCGTTCTCAAATGACGCTGTATATTCCGAAACTTTTTTCAGTGAGTGTAATGCCTCGTCAAAAGGCATCGGCAGAAGTTCAGTAATTCTCCTGGCCGTTTTCGCCGAATAGGCGTAGGGAGTAATTTCCGCTAAAAGCTGCGGAAACTCCAGTTCATTAAGGTTTTCTTGATTAATTTGCACGCTACAAATTTACGGAAATTCAAACTGCGGCAGGCCAATTGCTGCACAGTTACAGACTTTTACTGCAAAACCGGAACCAATGAAAAAGCTGACCTGGAAAGATGCGCTCGCGCCGATAAAAAATTCTGACTTCTTTAAAGATCTGACCGCAAAGGTGAACCGTGAATATGCTGAGCATAAATGCTTTCCACCAAAAAGCGAGATCTACCGTGCTTTACAGTTAACAGAGCTCGGCGATGTGAAGGTTGTGATTCTGGGCCAGGACCCCTACCACAACGACGGTCAGGCAAACGGCCTCTGTTTTTCGGTCCATGAAGACGTAAAGGCGCCGCCCTCGCTGCGCAATATTTTTATCGAGCTGAAAGACGACCTGAATGTCGACAGAACAGAGAAAGACCTGAGCGACTGGGCAGAGCAGGGAATATTGCTGCTGAACGCAACGCTGACAGTGCGCGCGCATCAACCGAATTCACACAAAGATCTCGGCTGGGAAACCTTTACCGATGAAATCATCCGTCAGGTTTCCAACAATCTGGAAAATGTAGTTTTTGTTCTGTGGGGCGCTTTTGCACAGAAAAAAGCAGCGCTGATCGACGAACAGCGCCACCATATTTTAAAATCTGCCCATCCGTCACCGTTCTCGGTACACCGCGGTTTCTTTGGCAGCAAACCGTTTTCTGCCATCAACCGTTTCCTTGAGTCGGTGGGTGAACGGCCTATCGAGTGGCAGGACTATTAACCTTATTTCCCTTGCCTTGCGGCGCAATTTTCAGATCGATAACATACTTGCCTTTTAAATCTTGATAACCACGGGCAGTCGTCGTATTTGGGTACACATTTTCCAGCGTTATTGAGTAACCGTTGAAAACTGCCGACTGCTGCAGATTGCGTGCAGTGTTATCCACGGTGGCCAACTGGATGCGCATCGGGCGCGTGGCTGTTCCCATCAGTTCTACCTCGGCTTTTGCAGCGCCCATCCAAACGCAGTTGGCGCCCTCGGGGCAACGGGAATCTTCCAATAAGCGTACAAACGTAATATTCATCTGCAAGTCTTTATTGAAGGTGTTTTCGCCTTCGGACAAACGGATCACATTGGCTGCGGGTTTTGCGGTAGGATAGCCGTCTTTCATTTGTTGCTGTGCGGTTTCGCTTGCTTTAGTTTTCTGTTTTTGCGCAGTGCAGCTCAGGGCTCCGAAAGCTAGCGCCGCCATTGCCAGGTGCTTTAAAATCATACAGTCGATTTTTAGAATAGGTTAAGAATTACCACGGTAAGCATTGCCAGAGCCACGATCAGATTGAAGCCTGTGCCGATAATAAAACCGACCAAGGCACCTTTTGTAGCGCGCCACGCTTTTGACAAATCTTTACTGTCATGCAGCAACTCGCCGACCAATACACCAAGAAACATACCGATCAAAAAGCCAAACGGAATCGGGATGAAAAATAACCCGATGAAAGTCCCGACAACGGATCCGATGCTGCCCCAGCGCGTGCCGCCGTATTTTCGTGTGGTGCGTGCGGGGATCAGATATTCCAGAACAATGCTCGCCAGCGTCAATGCCGCAAAGATATAGATGTACGCCATGGACAGATCCGCATCGGTGCCGAATTTGTAAATCAGCAGTCCTGCCAATGAAAGTAACAATCCGGGCAGTGCCGGAAGCAGTGTGCCGAGAATGCCCAAAATCAGCAAAACGATGCTGATGAGGATTATTAGCGTTTCGGTCATAGGGTTAATCTTAGGTTAAATGTAAGCAATAATCGGCAGTGACAATCAAAATTGTTAATTTTGGCCTTATGAAGAATGATTTGACCGATACCAAGGGTTTGTTGCAACAGCTGAGCGATCAGTTGCATGTCCTTGTTCGGGAAAATGCAGGCGATGGCTGGATTCTGATTTTGCAGATTGCATCAAAACTGCTCTTGCTGTTTGCCTTGGTGTTCGTCATCGACTTTGTCATGAAAATGCTGTTCCGCGGCGTTTATTTATTGTTTGGCAAGCGGTTGCACAGTCCGTTGGTGCGGGCAATGCAATCGGTCAAGCTCTTTGCTACCTTATCGCATATTTTTGCGGTCGCCATCGGTCGGGAGATGATCTATTCGGTCTTCTACCGTCATCCGCAAAGTTATGTTTTCTTGGAGCGCACTTTCAGTCTTTTAATGGTGGTTGCTTTTGCCTATTTCTATTTCAGGCTGTTAAAAGCCTTGGTGAAATATTACGAATTGAAGCAAGACTTTTACCGCATTACCGCCATCCGTGCCATTGCACAATCGCTCAATATAGTCGGGATTTTCATCTTCGGTTTCTTGGGTCTGTCGAATCTGTTCGGCATCAGTTCAAGTACCATTTTGGGAAGTTTGACGGCCATGACGGCGGTTATATTGCTGGTGTTTCGCGATACGATTCTCGGCTTCGTCACGGGCATCCACGTTTCTACCTCGCGAAATCTGAAGGTGGGCGACTGGATCGGCATCCCGAAGTATAGTATAGAAGGAACCATCCTCGACATCAATTTACTGACAACGAAGATTCAGAATTTCGACAAAACCATTTCCACCGTGCCCACCTACGATCTGCTGCAAACCGAGATCAAGAACTTGCAGGTCATGTCGGAATCCAATACGCGGCGGGTCAAAAGATCCATTTATTTCAACATCCGATCTTTCGATTTTGTAGATGCCGAACTGTTTGAAGAACTCGCCAAGATCAACCTTATTTCAGGCTATCTGAGCGATATGCGCGATAAGATAGAGGCAGAAAAAAAACTGATCCCAAATTCCGAAGAAATCATCAATGGCCGTCAGCTGACCAACATCGGCGTCTTCAGGATCTACGCTGTCGAGTATTTGAAAAAGAATCCGCGGGTGGACCAGTCGGGGCCCGTTATGGTGCGTCAGCTTGAGATAACGCCGCAGGGGCTGCCGCTGGAAATTTATTGTTTCGCCAACGATTCCAAGTGGGAATCTTTTGAGCAAATCCAAGCAGATATCTTCGATCACCTAATGGTAGCCGCTAAAGAATTTAAACTGGAAGTGGTACAGTTTACCAAAATTTAACAAGCATTCTATGACACGACTCAGTGTAAACATCAATAAAATAGCAACCCTGCGCAATGCGCGCGGCGGCGACGTGCCAAGTGTGACCCATGTTGCCGTAAAAGCACAAGAGTTTGGCGCCGAGGGAATCACCATTCATCCGCGACCCGACGAGCGCCACATAACGCGCAAGGATGTCTACGACCTGAAGCCGCTGGTAACCACCGAGTTCAATATAGAGGGGAATCCGCATCGTCCGTTTATCGATATGGTGTTGGATGTAAAGCCCGAGCAAGTGACGCTGGTGCCCGATGCCGATAACGTGTTGACTTCCAACGCCGGTTGGAACACGAAAGAACACCTTGACTTTCTGACCGAAGTTATCGCTGAGTTCAAAAACGGCGGAATCCGCACATCTATTTTTCTGGATCCGAATCCGGAGCTGGTAGAATACGCTGCCAAAACGGGCACCGACAGAATCGAACTGTACACAGAAGCGTACGCCTCAGGTTATGTTCAAGACAGGGAAACGGCCATAAAACCTTATGTGGAAACAGCCTTGCGCGCAGAGCAATTCGGTCTCGGGCTAAACGCCGGCCACGACCTCAGTTTGGATAATCTCAAATACTTCGCAGACAACATTCCGAGCTTGCTGGAGGTTTCCATCGGTCATGCTTTGGTTTCGGAGGCGTTGTTCATGGGATTGGAAAACACGATTCAAGCCTACAGAAAAAGATTGGTGAAGTGGTAATTTAAAGAATAGAATATGGATATTTTACATTCCAAGATAATAGGGGAGAACAACCAAGGTACGCCACTGCTGGTGTTCCACGGCTTGTTCGGTATGCTGGACAATTGGGGCAGCTTTGGTCAATTGATGTCCGAACACATGCCCGTGCATTTGATGGATCTGCGCAATCACGGCCGCAGCTTCCACTCCGATGAAATGTCTCACGAGGCAATGGCCGATGATATTCTGCGTTACATGACGGCGCAGGGAATAGATAAAGCGCATCTGCTGGGGCACTCATTGGGCGGCAAAGCGGTGATGCAGTTTGCGCTGACTTATCCCGAAAAGGTCGAGAAACTGATTGTGGTTGATATTGCACCGAAAGCCTATCCGCCACACCATCAGGGGATAATCAAAGCTTTGCAAAGCGTCGACTTTGACGCAGTGAAAGGGCGTGGCGATGTAGAGAAGATTTTATCCGAATACATTCCCGAGAAATCTGTGGTATTGTTCCTGACGAAAAACCTGTATTGGAACGATGAGAAGCAACTACGATGGAGATTCAACCTGCCGATACTTGCGTCCAAGTACGACGAGTTCGTCACCAACTCCGTTCGCGATGGCGAGTTTGACGGCCCTACGCTTTTTGTAAGCGGAGCAAAGTCAGACTATATCTTGCCCGAAGATTCCACAGTCATTCGGCAGCAGTTTCCACACGCCGAGTTTACGGTCATCAGCAATGCCGGGCACTGGGTGCAGGCGGAGAACCCAACCGATTTTAACAAAGCCGTAGAGCAATTTCTGACTGACTGACATGGTATTGGTAACCGGCGCCACAGGCATACTGGGCCGCGTCATTGCGCTGGAATTGTTAAAGCGCGGTTTCCGTGTGCGAGCAACGCGCAGGGCGGCGAGTGATGTGGACGACGTGCGCCGCTCCTTCCGGTTTTATACAGACAAGGCCGACTACTATTTCGACCAAATAGATTGGGTTGAAACCGACTTTCAAGATTTGGACTCATTGCGCGCCGCAGTCAGCGGTTGTTCACAGATTTACCATTGTGCCGCATACGTCAGCTTCCATCCGGCGGCGGCAAAGAAAATATACCGTATAAACGTTGAAGGAACGCAGAACCTCCTTTACGTCGCCGATGACCAAAACATCGAGAAGTTTTGCTTCATCAGCTCCATCGCCTCGGTAGATACATTGAACAGCGACGGCCTGGTTGATGAAGAGAGCGAGTGGGATTTTAAAACCGTACACTCGGATTACGCCATCAGCAAGAAGTTCTCGGAGATGGAAGTCTGGCGTGCTTCTGCTGAGGGTTTGAATGTGGTTATCATCAATCCCGGAATCATCATCGGTTCGGGAAACTGGGAAAACAGCAGCGGCACCATTTATCGGTCCTTGTCGCGCTCGCCATTCACGGCAACGGGCGGCACTGCCTATGCAGACGTGCGCGATGTTGCTTTTTGCGCGGTAGGGTTGATGGAAAGAAATCAGTTCGGCCAACGCTTCATCACAATTTCCGAGAACAAATCTTATGCGGCGGTGGCAACCCGGATAAGAAAAGCCTTTGGTAAAAAAGCACCGATAGTGGTAAACAAAGCGGTTCTTACAGTAGGCAGGATTCTGAACATTTTGCTGGGTTGGGCGGTGCCTTCTTTGCGGATGGTCAACGCTGCCAACGTGGCCGCCATCAGCCATGCACCAAAATACAGCAATAAAAAAGTGCGCGAAACGCTCGGGATGGACTTTATTTCCGTGGAGCAGGCCATCGCGTTTCACCTAAACAATTATAAAGAAGATCAACATCTGACAGCCAAATGAATGTAGCGGAATATCTTAATGTACACTGTGAGACAAGAGCCATGGCGCCTGCTTTGGGATTCAGGAAAGAGGGCGAGTGGAAAGAAATTAACTGGAAAACGTTTCGGTCGATGGTTTTCCGCATTGCGACTTCGCTACGCCAACACGGCATTGTAAAAGGCGACCGAGTAGCCATTTATTCCAACAATTCGGCCGAGTGGATTTGTTTTGACTTGGCTGTAATGAGTTTGGGTGGCATTACCGTTCCCGTCTACGCCACCAATACCAAGGAGCAGGTGCGTTATGCTTTGGAAGACAGCGCCGCAAAGATTGTGATGACGGGCGACCTGCCGCAGTATCGTATTTGCAAAGAATTATTGTCGGAATTGCCGACGCTTCAATTGGTGATTGCAGCAAAAAACAGCGCAGAGTTCAGAAATGAATCGCCGGTATATTTGCGAGATTTTATTGAGGACGCCGATGAAGATTTCGTCATCGAGAACATGCTTCCCGACGATACGGCCACCATCATTTATACCAGTGGAACCACCGGCGAACCCAAAGGCGTAATGCTGACGCACGACAATTTCTTGCAAGCTTTCCGTGCGCATTTTGATTTCTTCCGATTCAAAAATTTCGAAAGAGAACACTCTTT